>JABBBA010000396.1:2326-9640 GCA_018607685.1 K189A clade bacterium
GTTCCGTGCTGAGCTCGATCCCTATATGGAAGCGACCGAGGCTGGCAGCGATGCATTCACCGGCGACAAGACAACCCGAACCGGCGCACTGGTCGCGCGCTCCGCGAAAGCGAGAGACATGGTGATGAATGAGAAAATTATCAATGCGGCCGAAGCATTCCTCGCCCCTTTCTGTGAGCGAATTCAACTGCATGTAACGCAGATCATCAGGCTGAAACCGGGGCAGGGCAAGCAGATGATTCATCGCGATCGCTGGGCCTGGGGCAAGCATCTTCAGCACGTGGAACCGCAGTTTAATACCATATGGGCGATGACAGATTTTACCGAAGAAAACGGTGCGACCCAGGTCGTGCCCGGAAGTCTTGATTGGCCGGATGATCGGGAAGCTAAGCCAGAGGAGGTTTGTCAGGCCGTCATGTCTGCCGGGTCCGTACTGATTTATACCGGCGGGGTATTTCATGGCGGGGGTGAGAATCGATCCACGTCCGATCGTATCGGAGTGAATCTTACCTATACGCTGGGCTGGCTCCGGCAGGAAGAAAACCAGTATCTGTCTTGTCCGCCTGAAATTGCACAGGACCTTTCCCCTAAAATGCAGGACATGTTGGGTTACACCATGGGGCAGTATGCAATGGGCTACTTCACGCCTCCTTCTGCCCCCGGAGAGCAACCTGAATGCATCTCGCCGGCCTTTGCGGTACGTGAGGTAGAGGCTGGTGCTTTGGGTGGTGAAGATTTGCTGGTAGCTCAGACTAAAAAATGAGCGTTACAGGATGGCGCGCTAGTTGGTCGGGGCGGCAGCGCCCTATGCAGGTGTTTGCATTTTCGGGTGCAGCAGCCCGGCGAGGATTTCAAGACTGTCCACCAGCCTTGGTCCGGGCCGGCTGAAATAAGCATTACCATCAAGGATATGCACTCGCCCTGTCTTTACGGCGGTCAACGCATCAAAGTCGATGCGCGCCTTGAGTGATTCAAGGTCGCTGGCTGCACGTTCTTCGTCAAAACCACACAGAGCGACAATAAGGACATCCGGGTCTGCTTCGATCAGTGTCTCATCTGTGATTGTTTGAGAGGGCTGGTGCTTATTGCCGAAACTATCAATCCCACCTGCGTACTCGATGATTTCGGGCGTCCAGTGCCCGGCGTTGAACAGGGGGTCGATCCACTCGAGGAATCCAACGGTTGGTTTGTCGCGGGTCTCGATTCCATCGCTCGTATCCCTGACTTTTTGAACCCTGCGCTCCAGTGCCTGTCTGTAACTGAGGGCCGACGCTTCACAATCGGCTACCCGTCCTACCAACGATATTGTGTCGAAAACCTCGCTCAAGGTCATGGGCTCAAGATTGACCAGTGCAGGGTTTCCCGGTAACCGTCCAATGACGGAAAGAACTTCGTCTTCGGAAACTGCACAAACTTCGCAAAGCGCCTGGGTAACAATCAGATCGGGTGCTAGTTCCATAAGCAGGGGTTCGTTCAGAGAGTACAGCGCACTGCTGGACTCCAGATGCTCACGAACGGCAGCATCTATTTCCTGGCTTGGCGCGTGGTGATCGATAATGCTGCTAGTGACGTGCGGCAGTTGCTCGATTCCCGGCGGGTAATCACATTCATGGGTGACCCCTACTATCCTGTCACGCAACCCGAGTTCACAGACGATCTCTGTGGCACTCGGAAGCAGCGTGACAATCCGCCTAGCTGGCATATCCTGGCGTCCGTTGGCGTTCATAGTATTCCACGATACCAAAGATCACGGCGGCATAGAAAAAGTCACCTGTCATTGTCCTGAGCAGGAAGGGCAGGCCATCGATCCAGCACTTGACCAGCCCGTTGATATCAAACGGATAGGCTATCCACCACATTCCGATATTGGAGACCAGATAAAACATGATCGCGCCGCCGAGTACACCGGCTACAAAACGGAGTGGCGTGCGTTTACCGGACAGCAAAAGTCGACCAATAGCAGCCGCGCCGGCGAAACCGAGGTAAACAAAAATCATCACAATGGTAGAGTAGAAACCTGTTAAAAGGTCTCCGATAAGCAGCGCCGCGAGCGGCAACAATATAAATCGTCTGTCAGTAATGTAAGCGCCCGAGAAGAGTGCAAATGCTCCGATAGGCGTGAAGTTAAAGGGGTGTGGAAACAGTCGCGCGACGGCAACTGCAACCACAAGCAACAGGATAAGCTTTGTTCTGTCCATGCTGCATCTACCACTTCAGCCGAAGGCCAAGATACCCGCCGATACCGGGGGACTCGAATCCGTAAACCTGCTCGTAGTCCTCGTCAGTAATGTTCTCGAGTCTCGCCGTCACGGTGACCAGTTCATTTACATTGTAGTAACCGGAAAGGCTGACCAGGGTGAAGGCATCCAGTTCAACTCGTTCCTGATAAGGGGGAAAAGGAGGGAAGAAATCGTCTTCCTGTGTGCCGGTGTAACTTGCTGAGAAATGAAGTCCCGCCTGCTGCCATCGGTAGTTCATGGCGATGGAACCCGTATGTTCCGGTCTTCGAACTTCGGTGATATCACCGCCGTTAAAGTCTTCCTGGGTAGCGTCCAGGTAGGTGTAGGTTGCCTTGAGGTCGAACTGTTCGGAATGTGAATAGCCCAGCTCCAGTTCCACGCCACTTCGTTCAGATTCACCATCGACATTTGCAGAGGTGAAGCCACCGGTTCCTGAATCAAACACGAAACCGTTGATCTCGTTTTCCAGGTCGGCATCGAAGTACGTTAGTGCAAGATCCAGCTTGTCATCCAGCAGCGAAGTTCGAGCACCGATCTCCCAATGCAGTGATTCCTCCGGTTCCAGGTCAGGATTGCCGATAAAATTGGTGAAGAATCCGAAGCGTTCTGTGAAGGTTGGGTTTTTAATGCTTTCGCCGACTGATGCGAACAGGGTCGCCTGGGAGAGTTTGAAATTACCGGTCATCCTCCAGGAGTCCGCGTCATCAAATTCAGAATTGTTGTCGTGTCGACCACTCAATGAGAAGTTAAACCTTTCGCCATCATAGCGATACTCAGCTGCGAAACTGTCGGTATCTGCATCCAGGTTCTGGTTCGGATCGCCAAAGAACGACGCCGTGCCACGTTGTTCGTAATCTTCAGTTTCGTGTTCTAGTAGTAGTGACAATCGATTGGCTCCGCCCAGATAGTTAAACTGGTACTTGAAAGAGTCACGTACACCGCGAGTAACATCTTTATCAGGGTTGCCGGCGGAGGTTTCATTGTCTGTATCGGTTCGCGAAATCTTCAGTGAATGATCGAAGGTGTCGTTAATGGAGTGGGCGAGAGCAACGCCGGAATATAAATACTCGGAGTTGGTTTCATAATCGGCGTCTACCGGCAGGCCTGTGGTGAAAAAGTCGATCGAATCAAATTCACTGGTTTTGTCCGTATGGCGAACAGTGTAAGACAGGCTTAGATTGTCAGTGGCAGCGTAGCGCCCTGCCAGGCTGAGGGTTAGGTTTTCAAGTCCGTCATCCTCACTACCGCTGCGGGCGATGTTAGTGCCGTCTGATTCAAGGTAATCAACAGAAAACCGTGTCTGGTGGCGTGAAGATCCGTGGCTTGCCGCAAATGTCGCTCTCTGGGTGGAAAATGAACCTGCTTCGATGCCGGCATCGAAAGAATTGCTCTGCGCGCTTGGCATTGTGATGATATGGATGACGCCTGCCATCGCGTCGTTTCCCCACAGCGCACTCTGCGGTCCACGGACAATTTCGATACGCTCGATGTCGTTCGTCGATATCTGGCTGAAATCAAACTCACTTCCCTGGGCGGGGTCATTGACCTCTATGCCGTTAATCATCACGAGTACCTGGTTGGCTTCGGCACCCCGAACTCTGACCTGGGTGACTGCGCCATGAGAGCCTTGTTGGCTGACCGCGAATCCGGGAATCTCCCTTAGGAGGCTCTGGATAGACGCAGCGTTGCGATCGAGAATATCCTGTCTGGTGATAATGCTGACAGAGCTGCCGGCGTCGTCGATGTTAATAGGGGTTGCAGAAACCGTGATGATTTCCATTGGCTTTGAATCAGCTTCTGAAGCAGATTGCGCGATTGACTGATTTGAAACGAGGGATATAAAAAATACCGCGCATAGTGCACGGAGCATTGGTGATTGCATTGTCTTTCTCCACACTCACACCCGAGTGATGTAGCGATTATAGTTGTCCGGTGCGGGAGAAAAATTGATACATAGCATTCCGCCCGCCGCGGGAATTTGCTTAATAGATTAGGCCGGTCTCCGGGCTTGCGAGTCTTTAACATCTATTTCGCCTTCCCATGCTTGTACGAATGCACAGTGGCTTAATGAAATAGTTTCTCGCTTACCGTTGCGGGGGCAGCGCCAGATTTTAACTGGCTTCCCGTTTCACCCTGACTGTAAAAACACACCCAGGGCACCTGATCTAAGGCGGGGCCATCATAGGGGGTGAATGTTATCGGGTCAATCTAATGTGCTTAGGAGGGTCCGAGCTTGCGCTCCAGATAGTCATGGAAATGCCATATACAGCCTTCCAGGTGACTGAGTCGACCCGGAGTGTACTGGGTACTTTGAAGACCTTGCCATACGCCATCGCACATGGGGATGTCCTCGCCGTGAATCATTTGGTAGGTTGCCAGCGCCTCTTCGGCGTGACCGTTATCAATCACGGTTTGGGGTGCCAGCACATGGATATTCAGTTCAAATTGATCGACCGACTTGGTAATCATCTGGTACCAGCCGATAGTGGGCTCCTCCGGTTTGCGCGTCATGGCGAACATCATCGAGGGGAACACCAGGCCGACCCAGAAGGACGGGGACAGGGTTTCGTCTATTGTTGGGTTCTCCAGCAGGGTGTAGTTACCGTTTGTTTCCTCTGCATAGGTCCCGGAGTGTGGGTAAAGAGGGTTTAGCGTCTCACTGTGAGGTCCCATATGGTGATATGACTCCATGAAATTCTCCAGAAGTACTTTCCAGTTCCATGGCGAATCATACTTAAGAACACCCACCGTCTTGAGGTCCGCAACGTTCCACGGCGTGAGTCGTGCTTCCAGTTCCGCAATGGTGGGTGCCAGTGGTTCCGGGTTCTTGGATGCATTGACAAATACCCAGCCCTGCCAGAGTTCTACGTTCAGGGAAGGCAAGCGCATTTCACGGTTGAAATCGACCGCCTGTTCCATGTCAGGCGCCCCGCGGAACTTTCCTTCAAGATCATAGGTCCATTTATGGTACGGGCAGGTGAACAGATTTTTGGCGTTGCCATTACCCGAGGCGATGGGGCAGGCGCGATGCAAACAGATATTCGAGAAAGCACTAATTTCTCCCTGCTTGTTGCACGTCAGGATGATGGAATCACCAAAAAAATCATAGGTCAGGTAGTCCCCCGGGTTACTCAGTTGGTCAATACGGGCAACCGCGACCCAGTCTTTCCTAAAGATTTTGTCTTTCTCCAGATCATAAATTCCCGGATCAGTGAAAAATTGTTTTGGCAGAGCAGAAGATTCATTGACCGAGGGTCCGTGAAATGAAAAGTCTATGGTCATCTCTGATTTCCTATTTGTAGATGATGGATTTGATGATTTCTCTTAGTTGTTTCCTCATGCCGCGAAACTCAGTTCTGTTGCTTCTGCTGTGGGCGTCGAATAAGCCGGAGCCCTCAATCATTGCGACAATGCAGGTGGCCTGGTGTTCGCATACACGAACAGACCGGTCCGGGTTGTTTCTGGCGATGAGTATGGCCAGTCGTTTTCGCAACGGAGCATAGAGCTCATGCAGCATTTCTGCGAGATCCTCGTCATGGGCCGCCATCGAGGCAAGTTCCCAGACGGGAATGGATCCGGCGGGTGTATCCCATTCTTCGAAGATGGCGTCTACATAGGCGAAGAACTGGGATTCTTCATCCCGCTCTTTGCTCGCGACGGCTATGACCCGGTCTTTCACCTGTTCGAATAAACCGTGGAAGAGGTCATTTTTTGTCGGAAAGTGATACTGCAAATTGCCAAGACTGATCAATGCATTCTGCGCTACCTTCCGAACGGAGAATCCTCCCGCGCCTTCCTCAATCAGCAATCGGGTTGCAGCATCGATGATGTCCTGACGAGTGTTTTTTGATTTGGAGGGCTGCATGGCGATTAGACATTAGGTCATTTGACCTACATTATAGGTCAAATGACCTAATAGTAAACAGCGGATTTACGTACAATCACCGTGCAAATGCCTTTGGTTTATTGGTTAGTTTCCTGCCTGATTGCTGTGATACTGGAGAGCGCTTGCTCCAGCAGGAAGGCACTGCATGTTTAGCCTGAAGATGGGTATCATTCCAATATTGATGCCTCTGGCGAGATAGAAGGCCGGATTGTGAATAAACCTGTACAGAGACACGTGACCATTTAGCCATGAACAAACTACTAGAACTTATTTTCCCTGTGATGACATGGGGCCCGAAGTATTCACTGGGTCGTTTCAGGTCTGACGTGGTTGCCGGGACGGTGGTGCTCTTTATCACGGTGCCGCAGGTGATCGCCTATGCCTTTCTGGCAGGGATGCCCGCCGAAGCTGGATTGTACGCGGCCATGATGTCATTGGTTGGCTATGCGATATTTGGATCGTCGCGAGCTCTGGCGGTGGGTCCGACGGCTATCATCGGCATGATGACCCTTGAGGCAGCCTCTTCTTATGCGATCCCCGGAACCATCGACTACACGGAAACGGTGGTTCAGTTGTGTGTCGTGACCGGTATCGTCCTGATCGTACTTCGGATTGTTAACTTTGGCTCAGTTATCTCGTTTCTAAGCCATGCGGTTGTTACCGGCTTTATCACGGCTGCCGCTATTCTGATTATCAGCAACCAGTTTCCGCTCATGATTGGATTGGCGTCTTCACCGGATACCAGCATTGTGGGTGTCTATCGTTACCTGTTCGAAGAGGCGGGAAGGTTTAACCAGGCGGTTGTCATCGTTTCGCTGGTCGCAGTAGCTATCCTGGTGTTCTGTAAAACCTGGCTTGGTTCGCTTTTGAAGAGGACGGGGCTCGCGGATGCTGTCATCGACAGCCTTGTAAAAAGCGCGCCCATGTACGCAGTGATTATTGGTGTGGTAGCGGTACGGCTTTATTCGCTGGACACTTCATCCGGGGTGCCGGTGGTTGGGGATATCCCAACGGTGTTGCCCGAAATTAATATTGTGCTGATGAGTTTGGAGCGATTTCAGGCATTACTTCCCTCGGCCCTGCTCATTTCCATGGTCATTTTTATGGAAAGCACCAGCATCGGCACAGCCATTGCGAGTAAGGCCAGGGAGAAACTGAACCCTAACCAGGAGTTAGTGGGGTTAGGTG
>JABBBA010000396.1:9650-10199 GCA_018607685.1 K189A clade bacterium
ATTGTCAACTTTTCCTCGGGGGCTGTCTCGCCCGTGGCGTCCCTCGTTACAGCGTTTCTGGTGATGATTACGATATTGTTGTTTGGAACGTTGTTTTATCACCTGCCCAAGGGCGTACTGTCGGCCATTATTGTTATTTCGGCGTGGCAGCTTATTGATGTTCACGCAATTCGTAAGATCTTCAGTTTTAACGCTACAGATGCTGTGACTTTTACGTTTACCTTTCTGGCGGTGCTAAGCCTGGGTGTGGAGTCTGGTGTGTTGATGGGTATTGCGATTTCATTCGTCCTGTTGATTCGCAGCAGCAGTAAGCCGCACATTGCCGTGGTTGGAAGGGTCGGGGATTCAGAGCACTTCAGGAATGTGGAACGCTATGATGTAAGGACTTCGCCACAGGTACTTGCGCTCAGGGTCGATGAAAGCCTGTATTTCGTCAACACCCGTTTCATTGAAACGTTCATTCTGAATTACATCGCTGACCGACGGGAGGTAGAACATGTTTTGCTGATTTGCACGTCGACTAACTTTATCGATACCAGCGGGCTTGAG
>JABBBA010000396.1:10209-11285 GCA_018607685.1 K189A clade bacterium
GGTTTTTATGGGAACATGAGTGGTCAGGTTTTCTTCACCACAGATATCGCGATGAAAGAACTGGCAGGTATTTAGCCAGGGAAGCTCTTGTTTGGAGGTTCCTGTAAAGATAAGGATTTGAATATGCATACAGAAATGATGGACTACCAGGACGGTGATACCCCGCTTGAGGGCTACGTTGCCTGGGATGACAGCATCTCAGGGCCAAGACCTGCTGTGCTGGTAGCGCACGACTGGACCGGCCGGCGAGACTTTGCCAAGAGTAAGGCGGAAGAAATCGCGAGCCTTGGATATGTTGGCTTTGCGCTGGATATGTACGGGAAGGGGGTGTTTGGCGCTGACGGCGATGTGGAAGGCAATTCTGCACTGATGAACCCGCTCGCTGGAGACAGGAACGCGTTACGCGCTCGAATGCAGGCTGCCCTCACGTCGGTTCGTGCACTTGATGTAGTAGACAGTTCAAAGGTTGGTGCGATGGGCTACTGCTTTGGTGGTATGTGTGTGATCGAGTTGGCACGAGCAGGCGCCGATGTTGGGGGGGTCATCAGCATTCATGGGATATTCTCTCCTGGTGATGTGCCCAATGAAAAAATAACCTCCAGAATTCTTTGTCTGCATGGACAGGATGACCCCATGGTACCGCCGGAACAGGTGCTGGACTTCGAAAATGAAATGAGTGCAGCTAATGCCGACTGGCAGGTACACGCCTATGGTGGAACCATGCATGCGTTTACCAACCCCGCGGCTAATGACCCGGGCTTCGGTACCGTTTACAATCCTGTTGCCGATCGTCGCGCGACACAATCCATCAAGAATTTCTTTGAAGAAGTGTTCGAGTAATGATGATGAATAGAGTTTTCACTACAGGAAGGTCCTATGAGTAGAGTTAGGTTAAAGGAAGACCACGAGTTACCGCCCAACGTGCAGGAGATGGTGAAGGACCTGGATGCAAAAGGCGTCGACACCTCTAATCTGCGAGGTTTTGCCCATTGCCAGGAAATGTTTGACAGTTACTTCCAGTTCTATGGGCCAGCTCGAAAGGGCAGGGCAGTAGAAGAGGATCTTATCGAACTGGT
>JABBBA010000396.1:11295-12529 GCA_018607685.1 K189A clade bacterium
CGCCACAATGATTGTTTCACCTGACTTAATGTACGGCTTCTGCAGGGTGCAGAACACGACTTAAGTGAAGATAAAATCTCGCAACTGGATGAAGAGACGAATACGTTTACAGACCGTGAACGCATTGCCCTCGAGTATGCGGACAAGCTGGCGCTGGATCACCAGAGTATCGACGATGCCTTTTTTGTGCGGCTTCATGAACATTTCAACGATGAGCAGATCATCGAGCTTGGGATGATGATTGGACAGTTTATCGGTTTTGGTCGACTGCTGGCGGTGCTGGATCTGGAGCCCAAGTTCTGTTCGGTCGATGGTGAGGAAGTCGATAGCCTGTGACACATGCTGATAGCCCGCATTCCACCTGTGCTTTAGCCTTAATCAGGCCAGGGTTTGACTGAAGTTGAACTTCCTGGCCTGGTCTGGATCGAAGAAATGACCCCGTCCTGTGTTAACCTAAATAACTGATCAGGTTTGTGCCAACAGAAATGGTTCGAATAATAACGCTAACAAGCTACCTCCTATTGGTGATGTTGTCGCCGATGCAGGTTATGGCGTGCGAAGAAATGACTGATCGCGCTGTCAGTGACGTGTCTCAGGAAATGGGTAGCAGTCACAAAAAGATGAATGCCGATTGCCACGGGATGTCTGAAGCCAAGGAGCTGAGCAATAGCGATAGCGATCTGGCGTTTGATTGCATTATCAGCTGCGCATCCTGTGTTTCTTCAGTATCAGATATACCGATCGATTTTCAGAAAATGCTTTTTGCGCAGGTCAAATCTGACATGCCAATGAATAATCACGTCCTACCTCCGCACACCTCTCAATTGTTTCGTCCACCTATCGTTTAGGCAACCAATTGTCGGATCCATGTATTCGGCAATCAGGTAGTTTTTTCCCGAGCAAGTTCGGGACATTTTTAAACGATTAGGGAGATATCCCATGGCGATTGCCAAAAAACCGCATGCAGCCTGGTTAGTTCAGCTGTTTGCACTGTGTGCCTACACATCCGTTTCTGTTGCGGAAATTATTCCTGGTTTGAGTGTATCCGAGGCTGTGAATAAAGCAGTAAGGGACAACCCTTCTCTGGCTCAGCTTCGCGCCCGCTATGAAGCCCTGCAAGAAATACCGTCTCAGGTGGGCACCTTACCTGACCCGATGATTGGGTTTGGTGCGATGAACTTTCCCGCGACGAACTTTCACAGGCGCCAGGAGCCGATGACGCAAGTACAGCTAA
>JABBBA010000396.1:12539-21096 GCA_018607685.1 K189A clade bacterium
CCCGGGAAGGTAAGGCTAAAACGTGAAGCGGCTGAATTTGACGCGCAGGCTGCTGGTTTCAGTGTTGAAGAGCTTCGATTGCAGCTTATGGCTAATGTTAGAAGCATCTGGTGGCAGGCTTTCTATCTTGATCGCGCATTGGAAACTGTTCGCAGTAACCAGAAGCTATTTAGTGAATTCACCCAGATCGCCAGAAAGAAGTACGAGACAGGGACAGGGTTGCAACAGGATGTATTGTTGGCGCAGCTAGAGTTATCGAAGCTCATTGATCAGGAAATCAGCATTGAATCAATGCGCGACCATCAAGGAATAATCCTGAATGTTTTGATGGACCTTCCGGAGCAGGAATCGCTTGCGTTGGTAAGCGAAATAGAACGAAACCTTGACGAGGTTATGTCCAGGGAATATTACTTTCAGAGAGCGCAGGCGGGTCCGCTTCTGAAACAGAAAATGGTGCAGCTGGAGGCTGCGAACACACGGCTTAACAGTGCTGAAAAAGATCGGCTGCCGGATTTCACCCTGGGTGTTAACTATGGAGACAGGCGAGGTGACAACCCCAATGGTAGTTCTCGCGATGACTTTTTGTCCGTGATGCTTGGCGTCAAGGTACCGATTTATGCCAGCCGTAAACAAGACAAAGCAATCGCTCAGCGTACGTCTGAAGTTCAAGGTGCAGTTTACGCTTCGCAAGATGTGCAGGGGCAGGTAAGGGGCGCGATATCAAAGTCATTATCGGACTACTCAAAAGCGCGGAAACAATTTGAGCTTTTTCAATCGAGCATTTTGCCGCTATCTGATCAGACCGTCCAGTCGATGCTTTCTGGCTATCGCGTAAGCCAGGTTGATTTTCTCAACCTGGTCCGCGCGCAAAGTACATTGTTGAACTATGAATTGCAGTACTGGCGCGCATTTGTCGAAGCCAAGCAATCCCTGGCACGCCTTGAAGCGGCCGTAGGAGAGGTAAATATCTATGAATAAGTCGTTGATCACCTTCACGCTGTTTATCTTTGTGCTCGGTTTAGGCATCGGGTATTGGATGCCAGCTTCAGATCAGGAACCTCAACAGAAAGTGGCGGAGCAAGAACCGCTTTTCTACCGAAACCCGATGGACCCTACAGTTACCTCTGCTGTTCCTGCGAAAGATTACATGGGAATGGACTACATCCCGGTGTATGCAGAGAAAGAAAACAGAAATGAAAGGGAGGTTTTGTTCTACCGCAATCCGATGAACCCGGAAATTACTTCGCCGATCCCGGCTAAAGGTTCAATGGGGATGGATTATGTCCCGGTTTATGCAAACAGGAATCAGGCGGTTGAACCGGCCGGTACAGTAAGAATCGATCCGGTGGTTGTTCAGAATCTGGGTGTTCGTACCAGTCCTGTGGAAAGAAAAAGCTTTGCCAGAACTGTTCGGGCTATGGGACGCGTCGACGTTAGTGAAGAACGAATATTGAGGCTCCACCCTAAAGTGGAGGGCTGGATTGAAGAAATATTCATCGATAAATCGGGTGAGATGGTGGCAGAGGACGATATTCTGCTCGGCGTATATTCTCCGAAACTTGTTGCGACCCAGGAGGAATACTTGCTGGCGCTCGCGGGAAAAGAAGCCCTGAGTGAATTCACAATACCCGAGGTCAGAAGAGGGGCAGAACAGTTAGTTGAAAGTTCCAGAATCCGGTTGGAATTCTTCGATGTGCCGGATCATCAGATTCATGAATTGGAAGAATCAAGGCAAGTGAAGAAGAGTTTGCATATTCACTCACCGGGCGCTGGAACTGTGATCAATGTGGGCGTCCGAAGAGGGCAGTATGTAACGCCCAGGACTGAGTTGTACCAGATTACCGATTTGAGTGAGGTGTGGGTGCATGCGGACGTCTATGACTATGAGTTGCCGTGGATAAAAGAAGGTGATGAGGTCGAGATGTCTCTGGCCAGTTTGCCGGGAGAAGTCTTCGGCGGCGTCCTGTCCTACATATATCCTTATGCTGAATCCAAAACGCGAACCACAAAAGTACGGATCGTTTTCGACAATACGAATTTGAGATTGCGACCGGCGATGCTTGCTGACGTTCGGATACATGCGGACGTACAACATGATGTCCTGGTGATACCCGTTGAAGCGGTCGTCAGATCCAGCGACGAGACCCAGGTATTTGTTGATCGGGGCGAAGGAAAGTACGTGCCACGAACAGTGCGGTTGGGTGTCTCTTCCGGCAATGAAGTTGTCGTTCTTTCAGGCCTGGAGCAGGCGGAAAAGGTAGTGACTTCAGCCCAGTTTTTGATTGATTCCGAATCCAAGTTGAACGAGGCGACCGCGAAAATGTTAGGTCCTGGGCAAGCGGGGCTGTTGCACGGTGGTGCGACAGAACCCGCCGACACAGGAAGCCACGATCATGATTAATCTCATTATCAACCTCTCCCTGAGTAACAGGGTGATAGTTCTGATGGCTGCAGTGTTGTTATCAATCGCGGGCTTTCTTGCCTACCGAACAACACCGCTGGATGCGATCCCTGATTTATCAGATGTGCAGGTCATTGTTTTTACGGAGTATCCCGGTCAATCTCCGCAGGTTGTTGAAGATCAGGTCACCTATCCGCTGACGACGTCCATGTTGGCGGTACCGAGAACCAAAGTGGTTCGTGGGTATTCATTTTTTGGTCTGTCTTTCGTGTACATTATTTTCGAAGACAACACCGACATGTATTGGGCCAGATCCCGGGTTCTTGAGTCTCTTAACTTCGTTAGTGACAGGTTGCCATCGAGCGTATCACCTACCCTCGGACCTGACGCGACAGGCGTTGGGTGGATATATGAGTACGCCCTTGTTGACCGAACGGGCAAGCATGACCTTTCGGAGCTGCGCTCTATCCAGGATTGGTACCTGAGGTATCCACTACAAACCGTTGATGGTGTCGCGGAAGTAGCGTCTGTTGGTGGATACGTTAAACAGTATCAGATTGAAGTCGACCCCAATGCGCTTTCTCGATTCAATATTTCACTGGGTCAGATTAAAGCAGCAGTAAAAGACTCTAACAACGATGTCGGCGGGCGTTTGATAGAGATGGCCGAAACGGAATACATGGTTCGAGGCACCGGCTATATAAAGTCCCTGCAGGATGTTGAAGAAATACCTGTCGGTGTTGGTTCCAACGGCACATCGATCAGGGTTCGTGACGTCGCAAAAGTCCAGTTTGGTCCTGAGTTGCGCCGGGGTCTCGTTGACCTTGATGGTGAAGGCGAAGTGGCAGGAGGTGTTGTTGTAATGAGGTTTGGCGAAAATGCCCTTGCAACAATTGAGGGCGTGCGAGCCAAATTAGAAGAGCTTAAAAAAGGGCTGCCGGTTGGGGTCGAGATTGTAACGGTGTATGACCGTGGTGATCTGATCGACCGGGCAGTGACCAGTCTAACGACCTCGCTACTGCAGGAGTTGGTCATTGTCAGCATAGTGGTCCTGATCTTTCTTCTCCATGTTCGATCAGCATTCGTGGCAATGGTGACGGTACCTCTGGGCATTTTAATGGCATTTATTGTCATGCGTTACCAGGGGCTCAATGCAAATATCATGTCATTGGGTGGTATAGCGATCACCATTGGCGCGATGGTCGATGGTGCCATCGTAATGATTGAGAATGCTCACAGTCGTTTGGCGTCGGCCACTGAGAGTAAAGGTGATGAGCTTTCATCCGATGAACGGTGGGCGACGATCGCGGAATCCTGCCGCGAAGTCGGCCCCGCTTTGTTCTTCTCCTTGCTGGTTATCACCGTTTCGTTTATCCCCATCTTTACGATGCAGGCGCAGGAAGGTCGATTGTTTAGTCCGCTGGCGTTTACTGCAACCTATTCCATGGCTGCTGCTGCCATTCTTACCGTTACGCTTGTCCCTGTATTAATGGGCTATCTTTTACGTGGGAAAATCGTACCTGCAGCGGTTAACCCACTGAACAGGATGTTGCTTGCCGTGCATACGCCGGCGCTGAGGTTCGCGATTCGATTCAGGGGCCTAACCGTGATGTTTGCGGTCGCGCTGCTGGCGGTGACTTACTACCCCTATTCAAGGCTGGGAAGCGAGTTTATGCCGCCCCTGGATGAAGGAGACATTCTGTATATGCCAACCACCTTTCCCGGTATATCCATCACTAAAGCTAAAGAGCTTCTTCAGCAGACTGATAAGATTCTTGCGAGTTTCGATGAGGTTCAACACGTATTTGGGAAAGCAGGCCGGGTAGAAAGTGCGACGGATTCTGCGCCGCTTTCAATGCTTGAAACAACCGTTCGGCTCAAACCCAAAGAGGACTGGCCGGATCCAACATTGTCCACCAAAGAGCTTATGCAGAAAATGGACCAGGCGATAAATGTGCCGGGGCTTGCCAATACCTGGACGATGCCGATCAAGACTCGATTGGATATGTTGTCAACGGGAATAAAGACGCCCGTTGGTATAAAAATATCCGGGCCGGACCTTATTGTGCTGCAGGAGGTTGCTCAGGATATTGAAACTACCATGAAAAAACTGCCGGAAACGTTGTCAGCTTTTGGTGACCGGGCAGTGGGTGGTTACTACCTCGATATTGAGATCAATAGAGAACAGGCAAGTCGGTACGGATTAACGGTGGGTGCCATCCAGAATGTACTGCAAAGTGCCGTCGGCGGTATGAATGTGACAGAGGTCATCGAAGGTCTGGAGCGTTACCCCGTCAACATTCGCTACCCGAGAGCGCTAAGGGGTGATATTGAATCGTTGAAAAGGGTGTTAATCCCGACCCCCGCGGGGCATCAGGTGCCTCTTGGTCTTGTCGCTGATCTAAGCCTGAGCAGAGGTCCACCCGTTATCAAGAGCGAGGACTCGCGGCCAAATGCCTGGATATACGTTGACATATCATCGTCGGATATTGGTGGTTTTGTTGATCGTGCGAAACAGCTGTTGGATAGGGAGGTCACTATTCCTCCCGGGTACACCATATCCTGGTCTGGCCAATTTGAGTATATGGAACGAGCAGCCAAACGACTCCAGTTAGTTACGCCATTAACTTTGTTGCTTATTTTCCTGCTGCTGTATCTGAATTTCAGGAACATTGTGGAGCCATTGGTCGTGATGTTGTCGATTCCTTTCGGGTTGCTGGGTGGTATCTGGTTGATCTATGCGAATGATTACAATCTGTCCGTCGCAGTTGCAGTCGGGTTCATAGCGCTTGCGGGAATGGCGGCGGAGATCGGAGTGCTGGTGTTGAGCTTTATAGATCAGGAAATGAAAACCCGCCGCTCTGCGACCAAAACTTTACTCTCTATGGAGGAAGTAAGGGATGTCGTGCTGACCGCAACCGCGAAACGGGTTCGGCCGGTAGTGATGACAGCGATATCCACCATAGCCGGCCTGATCCCCATTATTTTAAGTAGCGGCACCGGCTCTGATGTTACCCATCGAATCGCAGCGCCCATGTTGGGTGGTATGGTCACTGTCATGATTTTGAACTTGCTGGTGCTCCCTGTGATTTACAGTTTCGTATTGGAGTTTCAGGAGAGACGAAGGATTGCATGAATATAAAAACTTACCGGGCATGGGCGTTCTTCGGTTGCACTGGCTTCAGAAATGAAGAGTGTTAGAAGAGCCGCCAGCAATTGACACAAAAAAACAGGCCTGCGTGTTAAGTGGTTTTAGGCTGGATGAATTCCTGAAGTTTACGTCGTTGCTGCCCATTCTCGTCAAAGTTTCCTGGATCCAGCCAATCAACAAAGCGTTGTTTTACCTGCGGCCATTCACTGTCGAGGATTGAAAACCACCGGGTGTTGCGGTTTCGGTTTTTGTATACAAGCGCTTGCCTGAACTCCCCTTCGTAAGAGAATCCCAATCGCAGAGCTGCCTTAATGGAGGCAGCGTTCAGGGAATCGCATTTCCATTCGTAGCGACGATAATTGAGTTCTTCGAAGGCACGCTGCATGAACAGGAACATTGCCTCTGTTGCGATTGCTGTTTTCTGGAGTGCAGGAGAGAAGCTGATGCTACCGATCTCAATGGAACCAGCGGTTGGATTGATGCGCATATAAGCGGCCATCCCGACGGCTTTTCCCGTTAGCTTGTCGATGATCGCGTAAAAAAGCGGGTCCTCGGTCTGGCTTACTGTCGTCAGCCATTTGCCGAATGAAGTTTTCGATTCGAAAGGTCCGTTTGCCATGTAGGTCCAGAGCTTACCGTCCGGATCTAGCGAGAAAGCCTTGTCCAGGTCATCCAGGTGGTTATGGACATCCAGGGGTTCAATGAGGCACAGCTGACCGCTGATGGCGCTTCGCCTGGGCGCCTGGGCGCCATTCCAGTCTTTAATCTCAGCGCCAATGGGTTGGTTGAATGCGTTGGTTCGTTCGGCTGTCAAAGGTCTGGATTCAACAGTGAATTAAAAGTTGTCTTTACGACGCCGGGTTTCAGCAAATACATCAACCAGGTCAGCGCCCTTCAGGTTGAGGTTGGTTTGCAGATCCTCGCTCATCGGCCGGAGGAATGGGTTAGTCGCTTTCTCCAGCCCTATTGAAGAAGGCACGGTAGGCAGGCCTTTCAACCGAAGAGCATCAATTTCTTTAGAGCGTTGCTGTAGGTCGTTGTTCTGCGGTTCTACTGAAAGGGCGAATGCCGCATTCGCCTGCGTGTACTCATGGGCGCAGTAAACGCCCGTTGCGTCCGGTAGTGCCGCCAGCTTCTGCAGGCTGGTCCACATCTGGGCAGGTGAGCCTTCAAACAAGCGGCCGCACCCTAGTGCAAATAGAGCGTCTCCGCAAAATAGTTTTTCAGCATCCGGGAAGTAAAAGGCAATGTGGCCGATAGTATGACCGGATACGTCAAACACCTGCGCCGTGTGTCCGCCGAATTGATAGGTGTCACCATCTCCGACTTTCACATCAATACCCGGGATCCGTTCTGCATCGTCGCTTGAGCCGACAATCAAACAGTTCCATTGCGCCTTGAGTTCCAGGTTGCCACCGGCGTGGTCGAAGTGGTGGTGAGTGTTCAGGATGTGAGTCAGTTTCCAGCCTTTTTCCGCGAGCGCTGCATTGACCGGCGCCACTTCGGGCGTATCGATAGTCGCTGTTACGCCTGCGTCCGGGTCGTGGATCAGGTAGCCGTAATTGTCTGATAAACAGGGGAATTGATGGACTTCCAGCGTAGCCATGGTTATTTCCGTTAGTTAGCGTTGACGTAGATGATGTGGTTTCTGTTCACGATGACCTTCTGCGCGTTCTGGTAGATGGCTATGAAGTCGACATCTTCGTTAATGATATCGGAAACCCGTGATTCTTCAGCCATTGTTGGATAGACCAGCCCGTAGATTGTCCTGTCGTTGGTAAAGTGCGCGACCAGGTTGCGTGGCTTAATGGGTGTTCGCTCCCTCATTTCCGTGTCTGACTGCTCTGTCCTGATGTGAATCACCTGATGTTTGTTGATGAGGCGATAGGCGCCAGCCGTTGATTCAAAGGGGAAGAAGCGATCTTCGTCTTGGTTCAGGAGTTCTTCAATGAGTGGATTACCCTCTGCGGATAGCAGGTCCTCGGTGACAAACATGTTTCCCGTGATAGTCTCGTTGTTTATCAGCAGTATTTCGACGGGGACGCTAATCTTTGGGATTTCGTACATATCACACTGCCTGGTCGATGATGATCGTGGGTTAAACCTGAAGCGTAAATAGAAACACGAAGCCCCCATCGATTCAATGTTGTATTAGTGGATCCTTGATGAATTTTGGCTTCAAGCTATGGAGCAGAAAACTCGACTCTGTGATCAAGCAGGGTTTCTTCAACGAAGGTGAAGTATCCGCGAACACACTGTCCTTTAATAATCTGCGGAAGCCAGAGTCGATCATCATCCCACATTTCGTCAAAGGGGATTTCGTCTATCTTGAACCAGAGTGGAATAGCTTCGTCAGTTTCCGTTGGTGTGCCTTCGAAGTCGGTCGCAATGAATACGTGCCCGTGAATCCGCGGCATGTCCTCCGCATGGAAGAATAGTTCTCCTGCGGCGCGAACATTCAGGGGGTTAACGATCAGTTCTTCATTCGTTTCTCGTATCGCGCATTCTTCCGGCGTCTCGTCGTTTTCCAGTCGGCCACCGGGACCGTTGATCTTGCCTGCGCCCAGGCCTCGTTTCTTTCTGATAAGAAGTACAGAACCGTTCTTGATGATAAACATGAGCGTAGCGACTTCCTGGGGTTGCCAGGTTTCCCAATCAATGTTGCTGACAGACATGGAGCGATCACTCATTGGCAAATACACACCGGTCGTTTGCCCACTGCCTGAGTTGATGGATCTTTTCTTCCATGACGACGGATAGTGGGTTGGTCTCGTGGATGGCTGATTCGATTGCGGCCATGGTGAGTTCCGCGTCACTGGCGGCGACGCTATAAAGGGCGCTCACGATGACCTGTTCGATTTCTGCGCCTGAGAAACCGTCGGAAATATCTCCGAGGAGTTTGAGATCGAAATGCGCAGGATCCTGGGCACGCTTTTCGAGGTGGATTCTAAAAATGTCTTCACGAATTGCGGGCTTTGGCAGGTCGACGAAAAAGATTTCATCCA
>JABBBA010000121.1 GCA_018607685.1 K189A clade bacterium
ACGGGGGTGTTTGTGTCATCTCGACCGAAGCGGAGAGATCTCGCTTTAAACTTCCGGCGTAAACCGATTAATCCGGACAACAATTCCGAACAGGGGATGGTCGATATAGTGTAGTTCGTCACTGCGCATTCGGCGGGACTGGAACATGAGGTGTGTTCTTGCGGGAAAGTACTGGCCGCGTTCCCGTTCAACCTTAACCAGTTCCGGGTATTGCGACAGAGTCTCGTCAGGCAATTTCGACTGGAAGCCTGTGAGGTAAGGATTTGATTCCCCGCTCCTGGGTTCGAAGATGGTGTACCAGAGGTTCGTCTGGACATGCAAGAAACGGGAGCGTGTGAAAGACAGGGTCCCTTCAACCTCGAAGCGATCGTCGTAGCGCTGTCCGGCCTGGATCAGTACCGGCGTTGCTTCGCCTCCAACCGGCTGCACCCAGGATTGATGACTGAGGACGGTAAAACGTGACGAGCGTCGCAGGTTACGCAGGATTGCCTTAAGTGATGAGTCAGCTTCCGGGCTGCTAAATGCCAGTGCGCCTTCAGAGTTGGCGCTGACCTGCGCTAACGCAGTGTCGATGATAGTGTCTACAGACACTGCGGCAGTTACATCGGTCCCGGTATCTGTTTCTGTGGGCAGGGAGGCTGCATCGGTGTCGGCTTCGTTGGTGGCCTTGCCTGAATCCTTGTTCAAATCCTGATCGGACACACCGGTGACTCGCTCAATCACCCTTCGGTTTCGGTTTCGGTTGCTTTGTCCTTCAAACGCAAAGTCGTTGGTGCCGAGCTGCATCTCCTCTTTGCTTGCCTGGGTGGCCAGCAGTACGTCAAGCTGTTCGAGTTGCGAGAGTTTGAAAACGTCACCGTCGGTAACGGCGATAACATTAGCGGGGTAAGCCGCGTTTACCTCGGGCCAGCTTTCTTCATCGAGGTTCGCGGATTTTGGTTTGAATAAAATGACATCGATCTGGTACCAGCCCTGTAGCTGCTCCAGCTCCTGCTCCTGCGCCTGGGCAAATGTCGGGTTGAGAATGATAGCCGTAAGCATGAATGCAGCGGCCGTGAGATGTCTAACTAGCAATGGCAACTCTCTTTTTATCCAGTCTTTCCAGCAAACGTTCAACTTTCTTGAATCGGGTGTCGATTTTTTCCATCTTATCATCGAAAACCAGCTGATTCGCCGTTGCCAGTTTGTAACGGTGAGGCTCTGACTGGACCAGTTCCACGATGGAGCCAGGATCGATGGTAGTTTCCTGATCAAACTCGATTTTGCCTCCTTTTTCCCCTGCGTCGAGTTTTTTGATACCGAGGTTTTCGGCGCGTAGCTTCAATGCGGTGACCCGGAACAGGTTCTTCACCTGCTCAGGAAGTAAGCCGAATCTATCGATCATCTCGACCTGCAGTTCCCGTAATTGATCTTCTGTTTTTGCATTGGATATGCGCTTGTACAGGACCAGTCGCATATGAACGTCCCGCAGGTAGTCATTAGGAATAAGCGCCGGCAGGTGAAGGTTGATTTCTGTACCTTCCTTCAAAGGTCGGTCGAGGTTGGGCGTTTTACCCTCCTTGATGGCCCTCACTGCCTGATCAAGCATTTCCATATAGAGCGAATAGCCAATGGTCTGCAGGTTACCCGTCTGCTCGTCGCCAAGAAGTTCACCGGCACCCCTGATTTCAAGGTCGTGAGTCGCCAGGATAAAACCGGCGCCAAGGTCCTCTGCGTCCGCAATGGCATCGAGCCTTTTTACCGCGTCGGATGTCATGGCCTTGGGATGGGGCGCCAGCAGGTAGGCATAGGCCTGATGATGAGATCTTCCGACCCGGCCTCGTAACTGATGCATCTGGGCCAGGCCAAATTTGTCAGCACGATCCATGATGATGGTGTTGGCGTTCGGAATGTCGATGCCGGTTTCGATGATGGTTGTGCACAGAAGCACATTGGCCCGCTTATGGTAGAAGTCGGACATGACCTGTTCCAGCTCTCGCTCGCGCATCTGGCCATGACCAATGGCGATCGTCGCCTGTGGAACCAGCTCCTGAAGTTTCGCGGCGGTATTTTCAATCGTGCGCACCTCGTTGTGCAGATAGTAAACCTGCCCGCCGCGCATCAATTCCCGCTGTATTGCTTCCTTTATCAGTCCGTCGTTGTTCTGCCGGACAAAGGTCTTGATCGACAGTCGTTTTGCCGGTGGTGTAGCGATGATGGAGAGATCTCTCATGCCAGACATCGCCATATTCAGGGTTCGCGGAATAGGCGTGGCGGTAAGGGTGAGGATATCCACCTCGGCCCGCAGGGATTTGAGTTTTTCTTTTTGGCGGACGCCGAACCTGTGTTCTTCGTCGATGATCAGCAGGCCCAGATTTTTGAAATCAAGGCCGTCCTGGATCAGGCCGTGGGTGCCTATGATGATATCAAGGTTCCCGGTTCCCATTTTCGCGATAGCTGCTTTCTGTTCTTTTTTTGTCTTGAAGCGCGAAATGGAATCTATGTTGACCGGCCAGTCTGCAAAACGGTCTTTGAAGGTTTCGGTATGCTGTTGTGCGAGCAGGGTGGTTGGTACCAGTATCGCCACCTGCTTGCCGGACTGAACGGCAATAAACGCAGCTCGCATGGCAACTTCTGTTTTGCCGAAACCAACGTCGCCGCAAATCAGTCGGTCCATGGATTTTTCAGCCACCATGTCAGATATTACGTTTTCAATTGCAGATTCCTGGTCCGGTGTTTCCTCGAAAGGAAACCCGCGCGCAAACTGGTCATAGCTCAAGTCCGGTACCGGGTAGCTGAATCCTTTGCGCGCTTCTCGCCTGGCATAAATATTCAGTAACTCAGCGGCGACATCATGAACCTGTTCAGCGGCTTTCCGTTTTGCTTTCTGCCAGACTTCCCCACCAAGTCTGTGCAGGGGCGCGTGTCCTTCCTCGGCGCCGGTGTATCGGGATATCAGGTGTAGTGACGAAACAGGCACGTATAGTTTCGCGTCTTCCTGGTATAGCAGGGTAAGAAACTCTGTCTCCTGCCCGTCGATCGTCAGCGTCTGAAGTCCCTGGTATCGACCGACGCCATTATCAATATGCACGACGGGTGCACCGATGCTGAGCTCGGTCAGGCTTTTTATC
>JABBBA010000342.1:0-497 GCA_018607685.1 K189A clade bacterium
GTTTTATCTACCTCGAATTCTTGTTCACTATGTTGAAGGTAAGGCGGCGGGCGAAGACACTCGGAGGCTTGTCACCATGGCCGAAAAGCTTCTAAAGTTCTCCACAATGATGGCAGCTCTCGCCATTGTGTTAGGCCTGATTCTCTGGCTGCATTACGGTATCACCGGCGGGTGGATGCATGCGAAGCTCCTGCTTGTCGGGCTACTGATCGCTTACCAGCTACAAACTTTTCGATACCTCTCACGAATGAAGAGAGACGAAGTACTCAACACATCTCTTTTTTTTCGCCTATACAACGAGGGCGCACTGATTATCGTCGTGCCAATACTGATTCTCGTTGAAATCAAACCCTTTTAGAAAGCGATCGACGGTGCAGGCACTTACAGAATTTATTGACCGGATGCTTAACATTGCCGAATCCGGCCTGTTGTCATCAGAATTTCACGCGGACTGGAGATCGCCCTGTGAACTACATCAGGACTCGGACCTGACTTAC
>JABBBA010000342.1:507-3061 GCA_018607685.1 K189A clade bacterium
CCGTTGCATTGATGACTGCCTGTGGCCAGGGCGAGAAACCCGTCAGGCAGGAAGTACCGGTTTCCTTCGAAGGTCTATCCAATGCACTTGAGCTGGAGATTCATCCGGATATACAAGCGTACTACGCTAGCTACTGGTCAGGTACTCTCGAAGCGGATAGTGCTGAGGGTCGCGTCAGCCTGATCCAGTTGTGGAATGATGAGGATTTCGATCGCCTGATAGCCAACCTTATTGGTCATGCGATGGCGAAGCAAAAGTCCCGCCAGGGGTTCACCGTTTTTATTGCGAATACGGACCCGGACACACAAATGTTTCTTTCAATCGACAACACGTCGGGCGCCATACTGCTGGAAGAACCCGGCAAACCTCCCCTGCGCCAGGTTGAAACTGATCTACAGACCTTTCTGCGGAGATTGAAACCGCAAATCCGCCCCGCTGACATATACTAGCGCCATGAACATGAACCAGTTAACGCTTGCCCCAATTCTTAAGGTCACCGGCGAAGTCACCTTGCCCGGATCCAAGAGCCTGTCTAACCGAGCCCTGCTGCTGTCAGCACTCGCCAATGGAACAACCCAGCTTAAAAATCTGCTCCGGTCGGACGATACTGAACAGATGGTTCAAGCTCTACGTCAACTTGGCACAGACATCGAACTGTCCGGAGACTGGCAATCCGCTCAAGTGCGGGGTAACGGTGGATTGTTTAGCACACCCGATGAGCCAAACTTTTCCCTCGGGAATGCTGGAACTGCCATTCGTCCACTAACAGCAGTACTTAGCCTGATCCCTGGCGACTTCGTCATTGATGGTGATCAGTACATGCGTGAAAGACCCATTGAACATCTGGTCGATGCGCTTTTGATTCTCGGCGCCCAGGCAAGCTATAGCGAAAAGCCTGGATGCCCACCTATCCGACTCAAGGGCGGATTGGTCAAGGGAGGCGATGTCAGTATCCGGGGTGACATCTCGAGTCAGTACCTGACCGCGCTGTTAATGGCCCTGCCACTTGCTCTTAACGGCTCAAACATCACGATTCAGGGCGAACAGGTCTCAAAACCTTACCTTGATATCACGCTCGGCATGTTGGCAGCATTTGGCGTAACTGCGACCCACGAGAACTACCAGACATTCAGCATTCCCGGCAATCAGGCATACCGATCGCCCGGTAGCTTCCTGATAGAGGGGGACGCATCATCAGCCTCGTACTTCTTTGGGGCAGCCGCTATTGGACAGGGTCCCGTAAGAGTCCATGGACTGGGCAAAAACTCGGTCCAGGGTGATTACCAGTTCCTCGACATCATTGAAATGATGGGTGCAAAGGTGGAGAGATCGGATGAATGGACCGATGTCACTGGTTGCGAGCTACACGGCGTTGATGTTGATCTTAACCATATCCCGGATGCCGCGATGACAATTGCCACCATGGCATTATTCGCGAAAGGACAGACCGTCATACGCAATATCTACAATTGGCGAGTCAAGGAAACTGACAGAATGCATGCAATGGCAGAAGGCCTGACACGGCTCGGTGCAACCGTGAAGACAACCGAGGATTCCATTGCGATAACCCCCCCGGACGAACTTCAGGCAGCGACCATCGATACCTACGGTGACCACCGGGTGGCCATGTCTTTCTCGCTGGCGGCACTGGGTAATGCACCCGTCACCATTAATGACCCGGACTGCACCAGGAAAACCTTTCCAGACTATTTCGACGTCTTTCACTCCGTCTCCATCAATCGATGAGCTCGAATTGAGCTTCCATAAGGCATGGAGGATCCTGTTAATCACTGCTGTTTTTGGTTGCTCATGGGTGGACGCCTATGGCTGGGAAAATGCCTGGGAGACGCGACTTGATAAGGATGGCGTCCTGGTTCAATCCAGGCTCACACCGGGAGTGAAATACCAGGAGTTCCGTGCTGAGGTCGAAATCGACGCAACAGTAGCCCAGGCAATAGCGCTTCTTAAAGACACCTCTGCGTGTCCACATTGGCTATTCCGCTGCAAAGAAAGCCGGGTGATTCAGGAAATCAGCTCAATGGAAAGAACCTTCTATCAGGTGACATCGCTCCCTTTTCCGGCTAAATCAAGAGACTCCATCTTCCATGCCGCAATCACATTTGAAGGCCGGGCATCGGTACGAGTGACGATGAACTCAAAGCCCGACGAGGTACCCCAAACGAAACATGTCAGGGTGCGGGAAGCATTCGGTACCTATATTCTTGAACCAACCGGGGAGAACAAGCTTCGAGTCACCTGGCAGCAATACGTCGACCCCGGTGGCGCACTCCCCGCATGGCTGGTCAACTCAATGCTGACGGATCTTCCGTTCAAGTCGTTGCAGGCATTCAGGAAACTGGTCCAGCAACCACCCTACCGAAACGCAAGATTGATCTATGGCTCCGACGGAACACCCACTGGTATCGACTTTACCGGCCGGCAAGACTAGAACCGGCGGACTCAAGGTTTAACAGGAAGGATTTTGCAGGCAGGCCTCCACCAAAACCTGTCAAGGTACCGTTGGCACCGATAACTCTATGGCAGGGAATAACAA
>JABBBA010000283.1:0-1606 GCA_018607685.1 K189A clade bacterium
AGATGGTCTTCGCTTCTTCTACACCTCTTAAACCTCTGGATCCGCGACAAAAATTTTCCGGAGTCCCCAAAAAGGTTCGCCTAGCCGCAGTTCCATTCAAGAGGGTTGAAAATGCTGACAAACGAATACGAGTGTTAATCGCTAGGGGAGCCGATATAGCCCGTTACATCGATAGTCAGTGGGACGCGCTGCTGCTCAAACAGCGAATACCGAACCCGGTCTGCTCCGCGGCCTGGCTGTTGGCATCTCCGAAGCTTGTGCAGGGAACGCCTTTGGTCATAGTGGCAAAAGTGGGCGATGAACTTGTCGCTGGCGGTGCATTCAGTATTACAACCACGTTGGGAGTTCGCACCGCCAGATGGATCGGTGGTAACGGTCGACCTTCGATTACACCTGATATCCTGGTCCATCCAGACTACGAAGAAGCTGGCGATCTTGTTATGTCGCGACTACGCCTTGAGTCCCACTTGATTAGCCTTGGTCCCTGCCGTTCTGAAGGCTCAGTGGGTCAGGTCTTGAGTGATCAATCGCTCGGAGTCTATGAAGAACCCGCGGCTGAAGGGTGGATGGTGGAATTGCCGGCTCCCAAATTGCAGAAACTCAAAAAGAAAAATGTCTCGCGACTGAAGCGCGCGGTTAAAAATGGCGTGTCGATTGAGGTCAGTGTCCACACCGAGGTGTCTGACATTCAAGGCGCCCTTGAGCGGTTATTTGTTTTACATCGAAGCCGCTGGGAAGGAAGAAGTGACATTTCCAGGTTCTCTGACCTCGAGTTTTATCGAGACTGGCATCGCAAAGTGCTGTCGGAAATGGCGCGACTTGGTGAGGTCCGTATTGTAGAAGTAAGGGAAAATGAAAAACTGATCGCATCCGTGCTTGGTATGATTGCAGGCCGTGGCGCACTTTTCCATACGCCTGCTGTAGAACCCGGAACCGTTTTGCGAGGTGCAGGCCATGTCGCGATGGAAGCCTGGGTCGACTCTGCTATGGAAGCGGGTGCTGAAGTGATGAACCTGGGTCGTGGATCAGGCGAACCTCAGGGACCTAAAGGGGCGTTGGGTCCCGCCCGATTTGAAAGTGCCTTCTTTAAGGCAGGGAAGTATTCAGCTATTTCACGAATTCTATTTCAGTTTGGGCAAGGTAGGCAGTTAGAGGCCAGCATCCGAAATTCGCTCAAACGTAGATGTTCTGCCCTGTTTCGCAATGAAGGGTAATCAGCTGGTGTAGAAAAAGCTTTTTAAGCTAACCGGTGAATCGTTATCAAGGATCCGAGTTTCTCTGACTGAACAGAAGTTCAGGAAAACTCAGCGTTGTATTTTGCGGCCAGTCTCACCTGCTGTTCCATACTGCGACTCGATCGCCTTCAGGCCCCTGGCTTCCAGGGTTCCTGAGTCCTTAGTCTCTTGGCATAAAAAATGCGAGCAGATGACCTGAATATCATAAGTTTCTTTGTGGAGTACCATCATCAATATCAAGCTTTTCACTTCCTTCGTGCGTCTTTATCTCCAGCGAGCGGGTTCAGCCTTGCTCAATAATATTCGTCCCGGAGTAGTCCCATTTTTCCTCCTTTGGAACCGAATCCGAGCAGATAAAGAGTGGGCGATTG
>JABBBA010000283.1:1616-2449 GCA_018607685.1 K189A clade bacterium
CAGAGGAACTTGCTTTAGATGGCTATAGGGTCTACCTCTTTGATTCGAAGCCAGATCGCAACAACTGGCGGTTCGCTTCAGGCACGAAAGTTATGGACGTCTACGATCCAAAAAATATCCCTCACATAGTAGAAACTGCCCGTCGGCTGGGCTGCAAGATAGTGTTGCAGCAGGCGGACGACAACCTGATTCCAAACTTTGCCGAAGTGAACAACCAGCTCGACAACGATGTGCGATTCTCCAGCCTTGCTGTAGCCGCGAGCTTGAACAAAGAAGTAATGCGAAAGCGACTCACCAAAGCCGGGCTACGGGTACCCAGATGGGCGATGGTTGAAAACGATGCTGATCTTGCAGGAATGCCTATGCCGGCGATCATTAAACCTTGCATTGGACAAGCCTCACACGGAGTTGCCTATGTCGAAACTCTGGATGAGGCGAGAGCGGCGAAGGCGTTCATACGGGATGAATTAGATCAGGACAGCTGTCTTTACGAAGAGTTCCTAACCGGTCGCCAGTTCGATGTTGAAGGAGTCATTCGGAACGGAACCGCGCAGGTGTATCTCATTACAGAGGAATGCTATACCGACGACATGCCGAGTTTCAGACGGCCCTCTTGGTACCTGCATGGACCGACGCTTCCGTCAGACCTGACGTCAGCGATATTGCATCAAACACACGCAGCACTTGCGGCCTGTGATTTCCAGTCAGGCGCGTTCCACCTTGAGCTGAAGTTCAAGGATGGTGTGGCCTATACAATTGATACAGCAAACAGGATGGGAGCCGACTTCTTTCGCTACGCTGGCTTGATCACAGGGAATCGTGCTGTTCACGGC
>JABBBA010000283.1:2459-3057 GCA_018607685.1 K189A clade bacterium
CGGGTAAGCCATTGGACCATCGACCATCGACCATCGACCATCGACCATCGACCATCGACCATCGGCCATCCACTCATCTGCCAGGTCAGCCAATATTGCGATTCTTTAACTATTCAGATCGTCCTAACTATATCGAAATGCAGATGCTGGCTCGTTCATTAGCCAGTAGTGGGGTGCTGTCACTAATCGAGTTTGGCGAGATCCTTGAGTTGGCCGGTGAGGAAAGGCACTTGAGAGGTTTTCTACAGAAGTTCTACGAGAAGTTCCCTCATCGGTATCAAGGAACCCTGGATTCAGCCACCAGTGGGTCCGTCAACAAGCAGCCAGTTGTAGTGCATGAAGCAGTGCGCATACAGAGAGGGTGAATTGCAATTCGCAATTGGTACGGTCCAGAAGTTTCATATTGCAACAAAAAACAACCTCGACTATCTGCTTCAGCCCCTGACGAGCCAAATGTTTATGGCATGAAAAATGCTACTACCTGATCGATCTGTGCAGAAAAGAAACAATCCAGCACACCACTAACAGGGAAACAGGCTATGAAGAAAGCATTGGTGACTCGCGATAACGACCAGGGTTCAAGTGTTGCGCAGGGTAG
>JABBBA010000443.1 GCA_018607685.1 K189A clade bacterium
GTCAATCCGAGGTCACCCAGCGTGCTTCCAGCAGAGATCTGTAGCTGAAGCGCGACCAGGTCAAGACCGGTGATGGCCTCGGTGACGGTGTGTTCAACCTGCAGTCGAGCATTGGCCTCGATGAAAAAGAATTCGTCAGGTTGGTCTGCGTTAACAAGGAACTCGAAGGTGCCAACGCCGCGATAACTGGCGTGTGATGCCATGCTTACAGACGCTTCCAAAAGGGCTGTGCGAGTTGTATCGGGTAGGTCCGGACTGGGTGCAACCTCGACGATCTTCTGGTTCTGCCTTTGAGTACTGCAGTCACGTTCCCAGAGGTGTGTCACACCACCGATACCGTCACCCACAATCTGGACTTCAATATGTCGTGCGCGGGGAATCAATAATTCCACGTAAACACGGTCGTCGCCAAACGCGAGCTTGGCTTCTGACCTGCACCGCTCGTAGCTCTTTTCAATGTCGTTCCGATCTTCAACGATTCTCATTCCCCGGCCGCCACCGCCGGAGATGGCTTTTATCACTACACCTTTATCGGGATGCTGGTTCTGGAAATCAGTGACGGCAGCGAGGGAAGTATCCTCGTTGGTGCCAGGGACCAGCGGGACGCCTAATTCTTCAGCGAGAGCCCTTGCGCCGGCCTTGTTTCCGAAGATGGAAAGCTGCTCTGCCGTTGGTCCGACAAAATTGATACCGGCATCATTACAGGCTTTGGCGAAATCAGGGTTTTCGCTCAGGAATCCGTAACCGGGGTGTACTGCGTCTGCGGAACAGGTTTTAGCCGCGTTGATGATTTCCACGATATCCAGATACGCCTGTGCACCTGTGCCCGGGATTTGAACCGATTCATCGGCCTGTTGGACATGCAGGGATTCAGCATCATCTTCCGGGTAGACAGCAATCGTTGCATAGCCAAGTTCATTGGCGGTTTGACCTATTCGTATTGCGATTTCACCCCGGTTTGCGATCAACAGCTTCTTCATACTTCAGTCCCCAGCTCTCTTCGAGCCTCGAATCTACTGGAATGGGTTAGCACTGTCATCCCTGATTATCCGTGTGAATGGCTCGCTCAGCTGGTCCGGTTCGCTATATGCCGTGGGACAGAGAGTCACAGGAACTCAGCGAATACTTTTTTGAAAAGCGGGAGCTTGTTTTGCCTGGAAACCGGTAGCGGTTTCTCACATGGACATCGTTAACTTTTGCCCATTGCGTGAGTCACTACCCCCGGAAGTCTGGTGTCTTCAAACACCGTGATGGTGGGTGTGAAGGCGTCAGGTCTATCCATGCTGCCAAGCGTGACATCGACAACTTCCGGATGGGTTTTGATAGTGCACGCCACATGAGTGCCGCAGTGTTCACAAAAATATCGGGTGCCATCGTCCGAAGACTGCAGCAGTTTTGGTGAACCAGCGGTATAGCTGAATGCCTCAGCCGGGACGACAAGCCAACTAACATAAGGTGCACCACTCGTGCGTCGGCACAGGGTGCAGTGGCAGTCGGCGCAGGGAATATCGCCTGCTTCGAATGCATACCGTAGTTTTCCGCAAAAACATCCGCCTTCGTATCTCATTGACTGCTTAACTCCTTGGATAACTCCGGGACCTTAATGTTGAAATCCAGGACTGATTTTTCTACGTCGGTGGAGAAATCGTTCGGAAACTGGCGTCGTCCTCCCGTCATCCACCATTGCCAGATACCGGTGTAGCCCATAAATGATGCGAAAATGATGCGTCTTGCCTCATATGCTTCCCTGTCGATCATGCGGTGCTTGCACTGACTGAACATGTTTTCAAACCCAATCAGGTAGCTGCTGATGATACTGATAACCCGCCGCTGTTCCAGATCGGTGAGTGCCTCATGTCTCTCAGCCTTGGACCAGGCTTCAAGCATCAGGTCTGACTTGGCGGTTTCCATTTGCAGGTTCGAAAAATGGTGTGTGGTTTGCAGGATGATATTGCTCTGGTATCCGGTGATCCCATGACGGATCTGGATAGTGAGGTAGACAACGGATGCGACGACGGCAATGCCGCCAATGAGTTCTCCAATTGATCCAAGGTCCTGAATATCCACCGAAAGGGCCTCATGAAATGATTTGAACTAGTTTATCATGCACCTTCAATTGAATCGGCAGTGGATATCAATGGCAGTAGCTTACTTGAACGGTGAGTGGATGGCGCCTGAGGATGCGAAGGTTTCGGTATTTGATCGCGGCTTCATGTTTGGTGACGGTATTTATGAGGTGATGGCTGTCTATGACGGCAAGGTTTTTACCCTCGAAGATCATCTGGTTCGCCTGAAACGAAGTCTTGAAGCCATTCGCCTTGAATCGCCGCATACGGACGATGAGTGGCGTGCAATCATTAACGAAGCGGTACAAAAGGGTGATGAGACGCCGGCCTATTTATACCTCCAGATTACCCGGGGCGTCGAATCACCCAGGTCCCATGTGTACCCGGGAGGCAGCAAGCCGACTGTATTGATTACCGTGATGCATGCGCCCGTTCTGGAGCGTAATGAGATAACACCCTATAAAATGGTGACAAAGAATGATTTCCGTTGGGGCAGGGGTGATATCAAGGTGATCAGTTTGATTGCTAACGGGCTACTGAAAAATGAAGCGCTAGATGAGGGCTTCGATGATGCGCTGCTGTTTCGCGAGGGAGAACTGACCGAAGCGACCGCATCGAATGTTTTTATGGTTAAAGATGGCGTGGTTGTCACACCACCCAAAAGTAATTTTCTGCTTCATGGCATTACCCGGGACCACGTACTGAAACTGCTGGCCGGGGCTGATGTTCCCTGTGAGGAACGTGCCATCTCTGAAGATGAGTTGTTAGCCGCGGATGAGATATGGATTACCTCAACAGGCCATGAGGTTTGGCCGGTTGGGCAGGTAAATGATTGCGTGATTGGTAATGGCTCCGCAGGGGTTGTCTGGCAGGTCGTGGATACTCTGTTTCAGGCATCGAAAAAGTAGCCAGCTCGGCCAATCGTATTTTTCGATCAGTTCGAGTGAAAAGATTCGTTGGACGAATAGCGTCCTCCCCCAT
>JABBBA010000082.1:0-302 GCA_018607685.1 K189A clade bacterium
CCCTGGCACCACCAGACTTTGCTGGCCAGGATATCAGGCAGGTATTTGTCTTTCTGCTCCTGTGTTCCAAACTTCATAATGACCGGCGCAACCATACTTTGCCCAAAGGGCATGACGCCGGGTGTGCCTGCGGCTGACATCTCCAGGTCGTACAAATACTGCTGCGTAGCCGTGAAACAAGGACCACCGTACTCCTTTGGCCAGTTAACACCGGCCCAGCCATTCTCATAGAGGGCCTGCTGCCAGTACACGTAATCTTCTTTAGACAGACTGCCACCGGGGCTTCTTGATCTGCGATCTCT
>JABBBA010000082.1:312-3043 GCA_018607685.1 K189A clade bacterium
ATCCACGCGCGCACGTTCTGCTGAAACTCGAAGTCTTCCTGGCTAAACTCTAAATCCATCTCAATTCCTTCCTTTATTTGGGCGTCCTGGCGACACCCGTCTATCGTTAACTTATCTATACAGCTCTAGGCAGCTCTATACAGCTCTAGGCAGCCTGTTCCACAAGGCTTCTACCGACAACCTTCAGCGCCAGCGTTTCCTCTGTCCCTTCAAAAATAGACAGTACCCGCGCATCCAGCCAATACCGTGATGCATCAGTTTCTTCAGCGTAACCCATCCCACCGTGAATTTGCATGGCTTCACGACTTGTCCATTCAGACAGTTTGCAGGCAAGAAGCTTCACCAGACTTGCTTCCATCTGTCCGCCACCATCGTCCATCATCCGTCCAACCGTATAGGTAAATTGTCGGCAGGCGCCCAGATACATGGCCATCTTTGCAAATTTCACCAGCGTTAACTGGTAGTCAGCTACCGGTTTACCGAATACTTTTCTATCCTGGGCGTAGCTTAACCCAACCTCAAAGGCTGCCTGCATTAGTCCGCAGGCCCGGGCTGCAGTCTGAATACGACCGCCCATAAAACCCCGCATCGTAAAGTAAAAGCCCTTACCAAGGCCCTGCTCTTCACCGATCATGTGGGTTGCGGGTACGAAGAAATCGTCAAAGAACAGATTAAAGGAATGCATACCGCGGTAACCCAGGGTTGGAATAGCCTTGCCTGACAATTTACCGCCTCCCTCCTGCGAAACTTCAAATTCTTCGCCGTCATATTCCGGCTTCTCAACCATAAAAAGGCTCAGGCCACGATGTCCTGCCGAGGGATCCGGGTCTGTCCTGGCAAGCGTTAACAGCACTCCCGATTTCCCGGCAAATGTACTCCATGCCTTGGCACCGTTTAAAACCCAACCATCCTCTACCTGGGTAGCTTTAAGTTTCATGGACGCAACATCGGAACCATAGTCGGGCTCGGTGATCGCGATAGCGCAAAGTGGGCGTCCTTCGGCAATTTTTGGCAACCAGTGGTCTTTCTGCTCTTCGGTTCCACCTTCGATCAGTGCCCTTGCCATAATCTCGGGACGCGTGATCAGGCTCCCGGCGCCGCCGAGGGACCCTCTTGAGAGCTCTTCCGTCACGACGATCATACCCAGACTGTCTTCCTGGTCGTCTGGCAACAATCCTCCGTACTGCTGAGGTACGCTCAGGCCAAAACAACCCAACTCCCTGACACCATCCAGAATCTTGTCTGGAATGACCATGTCCTCGCGATGTATCTGTTCCGCCAGTGGCTTGACGACATCATCGGTAAACTGGCGAAATGTATCTGCCATTAACAGCTTCTCTTCATCCAATCCTCGATCACCCAGGTCGCCCTGCCTGTCGACGACGAGCCGGCCGAGGGACTCCAGCCCCGAAGAGGACAGAAGATCTCCACATGCATCCAGGTCTATCCTGTCCAGGTCGGCATGAACCAACCCATAGTCAGCGGGAAAGCGAGCAAGCCGTTGGCGAATATTGTGAAGGGCTTCTGCTGCGAAAGTAGCGGCCAGCTGGTTTTCAATCTCACCCTTTCCTTCTGCATATAAAAGATAGTTTCTTGCACACTGAATCTCAGCCGTGCACACCGAGAGGTCAGACGTGACCTGCTGATGACTATCGAGCATGCCGACATTCATTTTCCCGTCCTGATCGCAATGCTGACGCACATGGGATAGCCCGGTTGCGACACAGGCCTCAGCTTGGTCCAGCACTGCATTAAGATTGTTCATTGACTTGCCCTTAATCTGTTTTCAACTATTGTTTGGAAAGACCTGCCATGCAGTTCTTCTAATGTAATACCGGTCGATAAAGCTTCATTCTCACTCAAAGCGCCACAATTTATACCATTGACAAAAAAGTTGAGCAGCCCCTGGGCGGATGCGGCGTCATCAAAGGTATTCCCGACCATTGATGCCTGCGCAGCCTGGTCTATGAATGTCCCAAGTCGCGCCCTTGCGTCTTCAAGCCCCTCCAGGAAAAAGTAATAAAATGCGGCGTACCGAATGGGTAGCTGTGCGGGGTTAAGGTCCCAGCCCTGGTAGAACCCCAGCCTCAGGCTGTGGAGAATATTAGTAAAGTGTTCGCGCCACGCTCCGTGGACAACCTCGACGTTTTCGGCTTTCTGCTCATTGGTCAGATCACTGCCTTTGTGTGGTCCTATGGGCATGATATTGGTAATGCCGTCACAGATACTCACAGATGTACCCGTTAAGCACACCTGCATCATTTGCCTTGCGAAGTCCGCCGACGGATGGCGATGGTCCTGGTAGTGCGAGGCAATGTTACAACTGGCCGTGTAGTCGAAGGTCCCAAGTATTGCTGAGGTGACTCTCCCCTTTCCTGCGTCAATCAGTGCCGGGATGCCATTAGCACCCTCCGGGTTAATGATTGACTGAATGGTTTCGATCATCAGTTCGATTTTGATATGCCCTTCGGGAAAAGCGCAACGCTGCTCGAGGAGTTCAACGCAGGTCAACAGTGCACTGACCTGTTCCGGGCTGGTCACTTTAGGTAGCGTGATAAAGAAAGGGTCAGGCAGATCAACGCCCTGTTCTGCGAAGGTAGAGAGGAACAGGTCAAGTGTGCGGATTGATCGCCGTTTTGTCTCTTCCGTTAACGCCTTTATACGAATACCAATAAAAGGGGGCAACAGATTTTCTTTAACGCCACCCGCAAGCTCTATCGCTGCAGAAATG
>JABBBA010000437.1:0-289 GCA_018607685.1 K189A clade bacterium
GGCAGGAAGACGAGACTCACGCGCAGGTAATGGAAAATACCCGGTTTATCCTGCTCGCGGTGCCGAAACGGGTCCTGGAAGACGAGTCAACTAATGACATTGTCGTCGATCGAGCGAAGATTCTTGAAGCAAGGACCGTGATCGATGAAGGTGATTCATTGCTTTTTGTGGACCAGACAGGGCACAAACTGAAACGACCGGATAAAGAGCATGCGATGCTGCTCATCACCGGCCAAAGTATCGAAATCGAAGATGAAATGCCTACAGGAATGGGAGATTTCAAATCTTC
>JABBBA010000437.1:299-20635 GCA_018607685.1 K189A clade bacterium
GGTAGAAACTGATGCTTGATGATCGTGTTGCCCCCAGGTACAGCATTGACCTGACCTTTTTCATAGAAGCCGGCGTTCGCGCCAACCCCTCTGATACCGGCGATATCGTTATCTGCAAGTCTCAGGATCTGTCACAAACAGGTATGCAGGTGATCCTGGACCAACCTATTCGGAAAGGACGAATTGTTCGAACTTGCCTGGATATACAACAGTTCGACCCTATATACGTGATTGCGAAGGTCGTGTGGCAAAGAGAATCAGAAGAAGCGTATCATCATGGCCTGTTAATTATTAAATCACCGGATACAGATGTTCAAATGTGGCACGATGCGCTCACAACCCTGACCGACTAAGACAATGGACTTCACAACCTTTTTTGACATTTACATGCGCCCTCATTCAAGACGGCCCCTGGATCGAGATGGCATAGAGTTCCGATACGCGGCAGCGTCATTACTCATCGCGTGCTCAAAATCAGACCTGGACGAAGACCCTGAAGAAAGGCGGGTAATCACCTCGATCCTCGAAGACACCTTCAGCATCTCACAGAAAACCGTTAGTCGATTACTTGAGTTTGCCGACACCGCCAGCGAAGGAACCTACCTGACAGAAATCACAGCGCTGATTAATGAACAGTTCAATGACAGAGACAAGCGATTCCTGCTCGAGAAACTCTGGTGTGTTGCCTATGCGGACGGACGCATTGAAAATCAGGAACGTGAGTTCATCGATCGGATCGCGGTTGAAATCAGTCTTTCACCAGAAGATGTGGAAACCGCACACACGCTCGCACAGCACCAACTGAACTAGTGACTTTTAGACAGATTTACGCTCGCGCGGCAGATAGAAAAGGCGAGCAGGCACTTATCGCTTCGCTGCCAAAAGTAAAATCCAACCAGGCTCTCATCAAAACGACCGATGATTTTTATTTTTCTGAGATGACCAAATGTGTATTTCGATCCGGGTTTGTTTGGAAAATTGTCGAGCATAAATGGTCCAGTTTCGAGACAGCTTTTGTGGGCTTTAAGCCCAAAGCGGTCGCCAACTTCAGTGATGAGCGACTGGACGCACTGGCCCAGGACGCATCAATCATCAGGCACATGACAAAAATTTTCGCTACCCGGGAAAACGCGATGTTCATTCTGGACACTATCTCGGAACACCGATCCTTCGGACGATTTCTGGCAGGCTGGCCCGAAGATGACATCGTCGGCCTGCTACTGTATCTGAAAAAACACGGTAGCCGACTCGGTGGACACACAGGACAATACTTCCTTAGGTTTGTTGGTAAGGACACCTTCATATTCAGTAAAGATGTAGTGACGGTTTTGGTCGCCGAAGGAATTGTTGATAAAGAACCGACCAGCCAACGAGGACTACGCGCCGTGCAGGAAGCTTTTAATAACTGGAAAGATGAAACAGGGTTACCCTATAGTCACCTGAGCCGTATCATGGCCGCCTCGGTTGGTGCGTCTATCTAAGGTCGCACTCAGCAAACCATTCCCTACAAACCACACCCCGCAAACCAGACTATCGTCCAACACGAAGCCGCTTTGGCTGCCCACCACGCCTGTGGATATCTGGCCGACGGGCACCTAGAATAGGACCCTACACTAACCAGCACGGGATCGACCTTGGATTTCGCCCAGTTTTTCAACGTCTACATCAAGCCACGATCATCGGGACAGCTCAACCGCGACGGAATTGAGTTTCGCTATACCGCAGCTTCAATTCTGGTTGCCTGCTCCAAATCCGACATGGATCGGGACCCCGCAGAAGAACAAGCCATTCGGAAAATCCTGGGAGATGCCTTCGAAGTCCCCGATGGTGTGATCGACAGACTCATTGAAGTAGGCGAAACAGCAAGTGAAGAAGAGTATCTAAACCAGATAACAACTTTCGTGAACACCCAGTTCAGCACGCAGGATAAGCAATTTCTGCTGGAGAAGCTCTGGCTTGTCGCGCTGGCTGACAACCGGGTCGAGGACACGGAACTCGATTTCATCACCAGAATAGCGCATGCCATCGACCTTGATAAAGACGCCATCAAGGCCGCCCGCTGGGTCGCAGATAACAAACCCGAATAGGGTTCGTTACCGACATCATTCCTGCAGGGACTCTGCCTCGATTTCCCCGTCAAGATTGTAACGGTTGTACCAGGACATCAGGTACAACATGGACCGCATTGCATTTGAGGGATGTGTTGAAGTGCCGTGGAACTGGTCATTAAATCGAAGCAACCTGGCTGGCACACCGGCAATCTTTAAGGCCGCGTAGTATTCCTCGGACTGCGCCATCGGAGTACGAAGGTCCTGCTCACCGGTCATTACAATTGTCGGCGTCGTAACGTTACCTACATACATGATCGGTGAATGATGTAACCAGTCAGAAGGATCTTCCCAGAAAGGTTTCTGGAAAAATGACTGCGTAAAATTAGGAATGTCTGTCTGGCCGAACATGCTCAACCAGTTCGCCACAGGACACCGGACCGACGCGGCCGCAAATCGATTGGTGTGCCCAATGACCCAGCTTGTTAAGACGCCGCCACCGCTGCAGCCTCCGACGTAAAGTCTCTTCTCATCAATATAACCTTTGGCAAGTGTGTCATCGACTGCCCCCATCAGGTCAAGGTAATCAACACTGGGGTAGGCATGATCAATCGCCTGCGAAAACTCTTCACCATAGCCAGTACTTCCCCTTGGATTGGTATAAAGAACCACGAAACCACTAGCCGCATACACCTGGTAATTGAAGACAAAACGGCCCTGGTACATCCCAAACGGACCACCATGAATTTCCATCAGCAGCGGATACTTTTTCGTCGGGTCAAAGTCCGGCGGGTTAATAATCCATCCATGTGCCCGATTACCATCTTCTGCCTCAAACCAGATTTCTTCCTGGCGACCCAGTGTTTTACCCGCCAGCAGATCCGCATTGACGTTAGTTAATCGCACCGGCGCCTTCTTTCCACTCAAGTCCATCGAGTACACATCACCCGGCTCGTAGTAACTGCTGATTATCCCCACTCCTCGACCTGTATTGCCAGTCAGGGACTCCAGCGTAGCGGTCTGCTTGCCTTCGGTGACGGCGTGTACCCTTCCACGGTTATCAATCCTGAACACATTGATATATCCATCTTGCTGGGCACTCAGATATACCTGTTTGTTGTCAGCCGCCCACCATTTCTCCCCTACCGCGGGACGATCGAACTCTTTTGATAATAACCTGGGGCCCGAGCCATCAATACTCATGACATAGAGACGGTTTAACTCGTACGTCACGATACTCGCAGGATGCCCTTCGTAGACCACTCTTTCCCCATCAGGACTGACTAGCGGCTCCCGCCATAAACCATCTGATTGCGTTAGTTGCTGCAGCTCACCGCTGTCGATATCAAGCCGATAAATATGCGAACGACGATAGTCAGTCACCAGACCACCATCACCCCCGGCGCCATAGCCGTCGAACAGAATCGATTTGCTATCCGGGGACCAGGACAAATTGGCGCCGTCGAAAAGACCATTCGGGCTACGTCTTGCACCGACGTTCCAGTTACCTTCTGTCAATTGATGAGCTTTGCCCGTGCTCGCTGGAACAACAAACAGATGTGAATACCCCGGCTCCATATAACCGACCCTATCCTGACGATAATGAAGGTCATCGAGTATTCTAGGGGGCTCCGTCCAGGTAGCCCCCTCAGGCTTCTCTGGCAGTTCAATCTTCCAATCATCTTTTTCCGGAACAACGGCGACAAAAGCAATGGACTTGCCATCAGGCGCCCAGGTGGGTGATACAGGCTTCAACTCTGTCCGGGTAACCTGGGACGTTGAGGCTTCGTTTGTCATCCAGCGAACAAAGACCTGGGGCTTACCATTATCGCCCGTGGCAATAAACAAAATGCGATCGCCCGTGGGAGACCAGCGGGCGTTACCACCTTTTCCCAGGAATCGCTGCCGTGATCCATCCGCATCCATAATCCAAATTGCCGATGCCCAACGGTCTACCGATTGATCCACCCACTGCCTGGTATAGAGTACCTGGCTGCCGTCAGGTGATATCTGCGCGCCAGTTACTTTTTCAAAATCAAGGAAATCTCCAACCTTGAGCGTCTCGTCGGCTGCGACAGTCGCCGTCGTAAATAGCATCGCAACTATCACCAGAACAAATTGCTGCCTGACCGAATCCATCACTTTTATTCTCCCTGTGATACTTCCTGTACCGGTATCGCACAGCATCTATTTTCCTTACTCGAAAACGTAGGGCTCCAGCGATGCCTGCGCTTCCACGCGAATCTTGTGCCAGGTACCTCCGCCGTAATACGCCAGACTCCCCGGCTCCGCATTGCCTTCACCATTGTAGTAGGAAATACAGTCTCGCAGCGGCGCCGAGTTGATGTCGGCATTTCGACAATGTGCTGCGTACCGGTCCTCTGGCTCCTTGCGAACATCTACAATCTTCGCGTCCTTATCTCGCAAGGTCGACAACATCCAGACGATATAGTCACCGTGCTCTTCGATGGCGTTGGTAAAGTTGAAGCTTCCTCCACCGCCCTGTGGACCTGAAACGATAAACAGATTCGGGAACCCATGACTGTGAATACCGAGGAAAGTTTTTGTACCCTCCGTTTGCCACTTGCCATTCAGGGTCTGGCCATCACGACCTTCAATCATGTTGAAAGTTGAGGTCGCCATCCACTGAAACCCGGTCGCGTAGATCAGAACATCCAGCGGGTAATCTACCCCGTCGTGCACAATACCCGTCTCATTGATCTCACGAACGCCGTGGGGCGCTGTATCGACCAGCGTAACGTTAGGCCGATTAAATGTCGGCAGGTACTCATCATGAAACGTCGGCCGCTTGCAGCCGTAGGGATAGAAAGGCTTTAACGCAGCAGCCGTTTTGGGATCTTCAACTATCGCATCAACTCTTGCCCTGATCTGCTCCATAATCCGAAAATTGGACTCAAGATTCTTCTGGATCATTTCCTCAGGAGACAATTGCTCGGCGTGCTCCTTACGCTCCTTGAAGTCAGGCACTTTGCCCGCAAGGAAATCATCATTGGCTTTGATGGCGGTTCGACCCGCTGATATCCTGGCGAATCTGGCTCGCCGGGCTTTCGCCCAACCAGGTTCTTTTGCCCAGGTCTCTCTTTCTTCCTGAGTCGTCTCCCGTTGGTCCCTTACATCGACGGATGACGGTGTTCTCTGGAACACATAAAGCTCATCCACCAACTTGGCCAACTGGGGCACAACCTGAACCGCGGTGGCGCCCGTACCAATAATCCCAACACGCTTTCCTTTGAGGTCGACATGGTAATTCCAACGTGAGGTATGGAAAGAGTCCCCCTGATATTTCTCCATGCCATCAATTCGCGCCAGCTTTGGCGTTGTCAGAATCCCATTCGCCAAAATGACGTACCGAGCCTTCATCGAATCACCACGATCAGTGTCAACCGTCCAGCGACCGGACGACTCGTCCCAGGTCGTTTTCTCAACGGTTGTATGGAACAGACAGTGCTCGTAAAAACCAAACTTCTCCGCCATCTTCTGGCAGTACTCCATGATTTCAAATCCCGAGGCAAACTTCATCGACGGGACGTAACCCATTTCATCAAGCAATGGCAGATAGCTGTAGGCTTCCACGTCACAGGCAATACCCGGGTATCGATTCCAATACCAGGTTCCTCCGACATCGCCGCCTTTTTCGCAGAAGCGAACATCCGTAAAACCCGCCTCACGCAACTTGTGCCAGAGCAGCAACCCGGCAAAGCCAGCGCCTACAACCAAAATCTCACACTCATCATCGAGCGACTCACGCTCAACAGGATCAGCTGAATAGACGTCCTCCAGATATCGGCTGAACTCGCCTTCCATGGGCATATAATCCGCTGCGCCACGTCTTGCCTCTTTAAAATCCCGGTACTTGGCCTGCTCTTCGGCGTTGAAAACGGCGCCGGCTGGTGGCTCAGGCAAATCCTTTAGCGACTGGTCGTCAATCACCGCGTATCCGCCACCGGTAATCTTGTCAGTCGCTGTCGCGGCTCGAGTGTTGAATATTTTAAGTCCTGTTTCCGGGTCTATCTGAATCGTCATGTGGTCCTGCTCTGGTAGATGATAAATGCTCAACGAGTGCCGATGGCATGATTGAATAAAGCAGAGCGCGCGCTCCCCGTCAAATGACCCTGATGCTTCGCAAGACGTCTGATGAAATCTTTACTAAGATAAGCAGGATGGAACACTTCATTCATGAGCTCAACAGCCTGCCTGATGCGACCAGGATGGGATTACTCTTTGGCAGCCTGTTCGCCGCCATTGCTCTCGAGTCTCTTATACCCTTCGTCAAGTTTGAGTATCGAAAGTTAACCCATGTCGCCACCAACATGGTTTTTATAATTACTTCGGGCATCGTATCCCTTGGCCTTGCATTCCTGGCCTACGAGGTCATCGATATCACCGGGCTTGAGTTTGGTCTCTTCTATCTCATCGATATCCCGTTATGGATACAGCTTATTATTTCACTGGTGCTGCTCGATTTCTTTGGCCAGTATCTCATCCATGCCTGCCTGCATCGATACAAATGGTTATGGAAACTTCACCTGGTGCACCATAGCGATACAACGGTCGATGCCAGCACAGGAACCCGCCATCACCCGGGAGACATTCTGGTCAGGGAACTGCTGATATTTGGCGTGATCGTCTGCGTTGGGATTCCAGCGGCGTTCTACATCCTCTACAGGATCATTACGCCGTTTTTTGCCTATTTCACACATGCCAACATTCGGCTGCCAGCAAATCTGGACCGGGCACTCAGCTGGGTCATTGTTACGCCGCTAATGCACAAGTTTCACCATCATTTCGAGCGTCCGTGGACCAACAGCAACTACGGCAACATTCTGTCCTGTTGGGATCGCATGTTCGGCACCTTCATTTATGCCGACCCGGATGATATCCAGTATGGTCTGGATACCGTCGACGGACAGTACGATCAAAACCTTGCCTTTCAATTCAACCTGCCTTTCAATAAAACAATAAAAACCGACTACTAGGTAAGAGCAGCAGACCGCGGCAGCTATTTCCCGCTAAACTGACGTTTTTAATGCTCACAACGTTTGTGCCTGGAATTCAGGTTTTCACACGGGAACTAATCAGGGAAAAACTTTGGACTCACAATTTTCAGCCACCGACGAAGCATTTCGACAGGAAGTCAGATCATTCCTTAACGAGAATCTAAGCGAGGAACTACGCGAGGCCGGTCGAAAAAAGACCAGCATCTGGCAGGAAAAGAACTCGGCCATGGCGTGGCAGAAGTTGTTGTTCGACAAAGGTTGGGCTGCACCTGAATGGCCTGCCGAATATGGCGGAACTGACTGGTCACTGACACAGAGGTATATATTTTCCCAGGAATGCGCCCGCGCAGAAACGCCGGGAATATCCCCTATGGGATTGAAGATGTGCGGTCCTATGCTAATAGGCTACGGAACCGAAGAGCAAAAGAACTATTACCTGCCCAGGATCCTTTCCGGCGAACACATCTGGTGCCAGGGCTATTCCGAGCCCGGCGCAGGGTCTGACCTCGCGTCGCTGAAGACCTTTGCTGCCAGTGATGGCGATGACTACATTGTTAACGGCACAAAGATATGGACCAGTTTCGCCCAACATTCCAACATGATGTTCGCACTGGTCAGGACATCAACCGAGGGCAAGGTTCAGCAGGGCATTTCGTTCCTGCTGATCGACATGAGCACGCCCGGCATAAAAATCGAACCAATCATCAACCTTGAAGGGTCACACGAACTTAACCAGGTGTTCTTCGATGATGTCCGGGTACCCAAGACGAACCGGGTCGGCAAGGAGAATGACGGCTGGTCTGTTGCAAAGTATCTGCTGGAGTTCGAGCGCTTTTCAATTTCATCGATAGAACTCCGTCGTCTTCTGGACAGGACGCGACGTTTGGCAAACGAAACCGGGGCCACAGGGGATTCACTGGCAAACGATCCGGCCTTCGTTACCAAACTGGCACAACTGGAGATCGACGCACTTGCCATGGAAACATCGGAGCAAAGAGTACTGGCCAGCCTTAGCGCGGGTAATCGACCTGGCTCAGTTTCTTCTGTATTGAATGCCATTAGTGCCGAGACACTGCAAAGGGCCGATGAACTAGCCATTGAAGTCGCCGCCTACTACGGCCTTGCCTATCAGCCGGAGGCACTTGAGGTTGGCGGTCCGGCGCCCATAGGTTCCACCATCACACTACCCATGATGCCAAGCTATCTGAACAACAGGATGCGCACCATTGCCGGGGGCTCCGCCGAGGTTCAACGTAATATTGTGGCGAAGGCTATCCTGGAACTCTAACGCTAACGGGCATTAGCCAGTTGGAGACGGTTCGAAAAGTAGATGGTCCTTCATAGCACCATCATCAGAAAACCTGTCAGGGCGGCATTGTTCGGTGCGAGCGACGGGTTAACCAATGACTTCATCTCAAGGATAGCGTCCCGGTAACCCTCGTAAAATTCCCAACTGGGTCGCGGTTTGTACTCAAGATCCAACTCCAGCTTCTGAACGATGTTCTTTGCTGTCGTCGGTTTCACAAAGACTTCTTTCTGCGGCCGGTAGTAAACCAGACCGATCGTCACCAGACTCCACTTGGCCATCTTCCTTTCCGCAAGGAACTCAACCACCTCAGTTAACCCTTTCTTCTGGTTGCCGTGAAAAAGTTTCCTGTACGACGCGACGAGTCTTTTTTGATCTTCCGAGTTCAGATCATTCACCATATCCCTGAACTTTGGTTTCTCAAACAGCGACACCATCGACGATCGCGAAACCAGTTTCACCAGGTTGTCCAGAAACTCATTGGGCCTGTCGAATGACTTCTTCGCGAAGACTTCTTTGGCGAAGACGGTCATCTTATCCATTCGATGGCGCTTACCAATCTCTACGAGGCCAGCATCCGCGAATCCATCGGGGTAGGACTGCAGAAAATGCGCCTCGGCGATCTTCAGCTTACTGATGTTCACGAACCGGAATCCATACTCCTAATCATTGCAGACACAACCTCATAGGGCGTACAGGATGCACCCGCGGATGCTGAATGATCCAGAAACGCTGACACACCGGACTCTCTGACCTTTCGCCTTAGTTCAGGGTCTGATTCGAGTAACCTGATAAATCTTTCACCATTTTCTACACTCATCACACTCTCCCAATTTGCAGTTAATCCGTCTTATACTGCAGACTACCGTTAGCCCGTGGAACCATCAACCGATAAGCGAGATCCTATGAGCATTATTCGACACCCCATCTGGCAGTATGCCTACTTTGTAGAAGATATTGATGAAGCCTGCAGAAAATGGAACAAACTGGTTGGCGCAGGTCCATTTCATGTTGTTCGGAGCCACGTGGCGGAGAATTTTCGATACCTTGGTGAACACATTGAAGCCGACGTCAGCTATGCCTTCGGCCAGGCCGGGCCCGCCCACATACAGTTCATCGCCCAGCATGACGATACGCCCTCAATCTACAGGGACATGTACAAACCGGGCGAGTATGGCTTCCACCATATTGGACTGCTTATACATGACGTCACCAAAGAGGTTAAGCGATTCAACGATGAAGGCTATGAAACGGCCTGCACCTTATGGGGTGGCGATTATGTTGCCTACATGGACTGCCGCAAGGACATGGGTTGCTATGTCGAGCTTCACGGCGATGCGCCGGTCATTCGAGACTTGTTTGAAGGCTGGAAACAGCAGCATGAAGAATGGGACGGTGTTAGCGATTTGATTCGCGAGGCGGCTAGCTAGAAAAGCCCCTAATGTATGAACGACGCCAGATCGCTTCTGTTATACAAGGACTCGCTGCGCTAATAGCGCTCACGGCTCTCACTTTCCGGCTCTATCTTTCACTGAATCGATTAGGGGACGCGCCCTACTCAGGTACCGCAAACACCATCAAAAGATTCCCAGGCTGGTGATAGTACAAACCGTAACCGGAATTGACGACCACGTGGCCGTCTACTACCGCTGGCCCTGCACCGCTCATGCTGCCGCCCGAACCGGCCACACCATTGACCCCAACCCGCTCGGGTCTTGTATCGAATTCCCACAACAGCTCTCCGTTCTCGGAAGCATAGGCCCTGACAAAACCATCGAGGTGACCCGCAAACACCGCTCCGGGAATGGAGGTGACCGGCGCGCTAATACCAGGATCGCAGAACTCATCTTTTTCGAAACACACGTTCGGCTGAACCTTACTCCAGAGTAGCTCCCCGGTTCTCGCATCAATGCTGTGCATACCGGGACGGGCTTTCTCCGGGTCGAGGAAATCACCGTTGCGTGTATTGTTCATATCGTTGATCGGCACATACAACTGAGTATCCGCAGCAGACATCCCAAAATGAACGCCTCCCTGTATACTGCCCCTGGCGACATCAGTCGCCCAAAGCACCTCACCATTATTGTCGGGGTCAAGTCCATATACCGTGCCATTCTTGTGCCCGGCAAGCAGAATATCTTTGTCCTTATCCAACTCAACTAAAAGAATACTGGAACCATGATCAAAATCCGGTCCATCCTCCGGTGGACAGTTCGGGTTATCCTTCATCATGCAGGCAACATTCCAGGCGTCACCACTGGTAGATTGCCGGGTCCACACACGGATACCGGTTGCCATATCAATCGCCAGAATCGCATCTGAATTCCCATCAGGGGGTGAAGAGTAGTTTTCCCCCGTCCCCACATAGATAAGACCACGTTTCTGGTCCACCGTAGGACTGCTCCAGATCGGGCCGCCGGATGGCGCCAGCACCCTTGTGCCAACACTTGTCCTGCTGACCTCCGAGGGTTCGCCGGGTATTGAATAATGGCGCCACAGGACACTACCACTGCCCCCCTCTAGCGCAAGAACACTCCCCCGGAACGTGCAACATTCATAGGCTGGATCAGCCGCCGGTATAACTTCCAGCGACGATACCGGAACGAACAACGTACCTTTATAAAAGGCCGGTGTTCCGGTCAGCGTTGCACTTGGATGTTCGTCTGCCTTCATAGACCAGACGAGTTCTCCCGTCAGCGCATTAACCGCATAGAAGCGCGCGATGATGTCGCCAAAATAGGCAAGTGGCGGATTGTCTGCTGTAATCGGCGCCTCTGATACCGACAACACAATGCCGGTTCTGACCTCCGCCGACGCGCGGAACGTCCATCTGGCGCAACCGGTTTCCAGATCGAGCGCATAGACCCGGCCGTCCTGCGAACCAACAAAGACAGTACCCATTGCGATAGTCGGTTGTGATCTGGCCCGAAATGCATCCGGAAAGGCAAACGCCCACTTCAACTCCAGGTTCGGGATTTCAGGAACCGTCAGTCTCGCCACCGTCGAAGGAGAATATCTATTGGTATCGTGTCCCCAGTTAACCGCCTGGGGAGGTGCGGCAAAATCAAAATTACCGGCCGCGCACATAGGAGGTTCAATCAGGTTAAGCGCGGCGCCGCCGTTAAGCGTTGTTCGAGTGACGTACTCTGTTATCAGCATCTTGTCTTCATCGGGCAATGCTTCAGCCTGCACGCTCATCACACCGTCGCTCATCGCTTGATAAACCGCAGATGCATTCATCATTTCAAGCCACGAGAAGTGCGGTGCTCTGGAGACGGTTCCATCGTGACAACCGCTGCAGTTTTCTTCATACAAACCCTTGCCCGGATGTGTCGAACGGTCGAAGTCGGCTGCACCGGTTTGCATATCATCGGTCGATGCCAGCACCTCTGGCTCCAGTGACGCACTGACCGGGGCGCTGTCAGTATCAGACGGCTCACACCCCGCCATCAGGAAACTGAACAAAAGAAGAAACGTTACTCTAATCGACATTCCAAACTCCATTGCTATGGGCTAATAGCTACAATACTGACGAGGCATGAAACATCTTGCAACCTGACTGCTCCCACACGCGATGGTGCGGGTAGGCTTGTACAATAAACTCAGCTACAGTGTGCTGGACTCCTGGTATAGACCCTGTTCTTAAAAAAAGTGTTCTTAAAAAAGTGTGCTTGAAAAAATTTGATGCCATCATTATCGGCGCAGGCGTGATAGGTTGTTCCATATCATTGGCCCTGGCCCGCCGAGGATTAAAGACACTGAATCTGGATACCCTGCCGTCTGCCGGTTACGGCTCCACCAGCCATTCTTCAGCGATCGTGCGGCCCTTCTATTCGCACGAGGTCTCATGCGCCATAGCACACGAAGCCAGGCATCGCTGGTTAGGCTGGCGTGAATTCCTTGGCTACGCCCCCGGACCAATTGCCCACTATGTCGAAACAGGCGGTCTGGTCCTGGTCCGGGACGGAACAGAGCATCAGTACGAGAACAATCTGGATGTCATGGGAAAAGTCGGCGTTGAGTTCCAAATGCTGTTACCGCGGGAAATTGAAAAAATGTACCCGGGCATCAACCTCCAGGCCTTTGGCCCGCCCCGGCGCCCGAATGAAGCGGGCTTTGGCGAACCCGTTGCAGGTGAAATCTCAAGCGGGATTTATATACCCGCATCGGGTTATGTCTCTGATCCCCAACTGGCAGCCAACAATTTAAAGGTGGCTGCAGAGTACGAGGGAAGCACCTTTAGGTTTAATGATCGCGTAACCAACATCCTAAGGACTGACGGTAGCGTTTCCGGCGTCCAGCTCAACGAGGACGACATCATTTCGGCGCCGATTATCGTCAACGCAGCAGGTCCGCACTCTTACGTCATCAACGAAATGGCCGGCATCGCGAGCGAGCTAAAGATCACGACCAAACCGCACCGACACGAGGTGGCGTACCTGAAAGCGCCCCCGGGTTACCGGCAGAAACCCGCATTTATTGTCGATCTCGACGCCGGTGTTTACCAACGGCCCGATAGTGTAGACATGCTGATCGGTTCGGCCGACCCGGACTGTGATCCACCCGAAATTGTGAATCCGGATGAGTACAACGACCAACACACGCAGCAATGGACCACACAGGTAATTCGTGCGGCCCAGCGCTGGCCAGAATTAGGCATAGAGAACAACGCCCGGGGAACTGTTGGTTTGTACGACGTCTCAGACGATTGGATCCCCATCTACGACCGGACTGATTTACCTGGCTACTACCTGGCAATCGGTACCAGCGGTAACCAGTTCAAGAACGCCCCGGTAGTGGGTGAGCTGATGGCTACCATCATCGAAAACAAGCATCATGATTCAGCTCCGTCATCTCTAAACCTGGAGAATATCAAGCGCGCCGTCAATCTTTCGTTCTATTCCAGAAACCGGGATATTCAGAAAACAGCATCAGTGATGGCTTAAGCAATGCAAAGCTCACAGAAGGAAGTGCACAACAAACAGCTTCTGTTCGCCTTAATCGTAGCAGGCACAATCCTGGGGCTCGCGGGGACAGACCTTGTCTTACCTGCTGTTCCTACACTGCCAGACTACATCACAGGCACCCTAAGCCAGGCGCAACTTGTCCTCGCCGCATTCACGGCAGGAATCGCGCTCGGCCTGCTGGTGTTTGGTGAGCTGGGCGCACGATACGACAAAAAATTATTACTGCTCGGCACCCTTGCGGCTTACTCCGTTACGTCCTTGCTCTGTTCATTAAGTGAAACTATTCCTGAGCTTGTGGGCTACCGGATACTTCAGGGGTTTTTTGCAGCGGCCCCCGCCGTGTTCGCCCCCGGCCTAATCCGTGTGTTGTTTGACGACAGAGCAGCCTTACGCGCATTAGGGTTGATGGGGAGCATTGAGTCGGTAGTCCCTGCCCTCGCGCCGATTGCCGGCGCATGGTTGCTAAACTACCTGGATTGGCGCGCTTCGTTTTTTATTACAGCGGGGCTTACCTTTTTACTGTCCATCATCTGGCTGTTTACACCGACTCTTCCGACAGGTTCTGCGGACCAAAAAACGAATGTGGCCAAATCCGGCTATCTGGCATTGTTACGATCCGGCACTTTTTTACGCTACGCGCTCAGCCAGGCATTTACTCTGGGTGGTCTGTTGATCTTTGTCTTCGGTGCGCCCACGGTCATCATAATTGGAATGAACGGTAGCTTGAATGATTTCGTGATAATGCAGGTCATCGGCATCACCCTGTTTATCATCGCGTCGAATATAGCGCATTCCGTGGTGGAGCGGTTTGGACCTGAGTGGACTATCTGGTTTGGCTCCAGCATGGCAGCCATGGGGAGTGTCGCAATCCTCATCTACGCTCTCTTCACCCCAGGTCAGGAGCCTGCCATGCTCTGGATTTTGTTTTCATTTGTTAACCTGGGCCTCGGCTTTCGTGGCCCGCCGGGCTTCTACCAGGCCATTCTCGCTTCAGGTGACAATGACGCGAGAGGCGCGGCACTGGTGATCCTGCTGGTATTTACGACAACTTCAATCGGTACAGCATTGCTCGCGCCATTTATAACCCAGGGGCTTCTGCCCCTGGCCGCGACTGCCGCAGCGGTTAGTGTCAGCTCGCTTATCGCGCTGTTTTTTCTGCCGCCGACGGCGACAAAGGAAGTCGGGTCAGCAACAGCCACATGATAGTGGCCTGCAACGCTGATCACTTCTGATTGCGCCTGGTTTGGCAATTGCGGACATTGATCACTTCAAAAAGGTCAATGACAATCATGGCCATATCTACGGGAACGAAGTCATCCTGAACCTCGGGCAACGGATGACTGATACTCCGCTACGCCTCCCCTTGCCTGCGTAACCACCAAAATCGTGCACTAAAGGTCAAAAACGGAACCAGCAGGAATACGGCGGTCAACAGGTAAGCCGACGTCAGGTTAATCGCACTGTTACCCATGTAGCTGTACAAAAATGCCAAAACGCAATTCCCCGCGAAGGTCACCAACACGAACTTACCAAAGGTGTACCGGTGAAATCCCGCCACCATCACGCTCATCTCCGCAAGAATGGGGACGCCTCGGCAGATCAGGAGCACCGCATAACCGTAACGGGAAAACTCTGATGACAGGTTTCGAAACTCCGGATCTGCATACCAACGATCAAAATGCAGTTTCCTGAAATAGTAACCAAACCCATACCCCAGAAGGCTACCCAGGGTTAAACCAAACAGCGATGCAAGAAAAGCCAAAGGAGCACCCAGTAACATACCCGCACTGATGCTAACGGCACTCGACGGAATGGGCGCAAAAACATCGATTGCCAACAAAAAAGCCGCAGCAATAAATATTTCGAACGATCTTGTGCCCGACAGAAGTTCCGCTGACAGGCGCTCGAACAACCCTTCATAAAGAAAGAAGGGAACAATAATCAGGCAGAGCACGGCCAGGTGAACAGCAACAATTGCCTGTCCAGGTTTCAGCTTTTTCATGCGCTATTCCGGCCCCGAAGTTTCAGACACTGAAATCCACACCTTCGAAATTTCCAGTACTACGCCACGCATCAATATAGTTAAAGAACGCAACCGCTCCCGCCGGATATCCAACAAACGACTTCCGAGCTGGACCCGGATCCACACCTTCGTTGTTGTAATACCCGGGCGTACAATCCTGCGACCCAATCATCAATCCAGGACCGGTCATCAGCAATTCCACCCACTTATCTTCTGCTTCCTGGGTTGCTTCAATCTCCTGAAAATCATGGCTAGCCGCATGAGCCACCATGGTGGCGATCGTCTTTCCGGCATCCGTCAGATTATGCGGGTAGTTGGAAATAAGGTTCGCCCCCTGGGTTGCCTGGACAATAAAGGCGTTGGGAAATCCATGAACCTGCAGCCCGTGCAGTGTTCTCATGCCGTCACCCCAGTGCTCAGATAACGTTTCGCCTTCACGACCAATCATGTCGAAACCTGAACGTCTCTCAAACGGCGTCCCAACTTCGAAGCCGGAAGCATAAATAATGCAGTCAACTTCATACTCTACCCCGGCGACCACGACACCCTTTTCAGTGATCCGCTCCACTCCTTTACCATCCGTGTCAACAAGGTAAGTACCGGGCTCGTTATAGGAACCCAGATAATCATCATGGAAACATGGACGTTTGCACAACTGTCGATACCAGGCTTTCAACTCATCAGCGGTTTTTTGATCCGCTACTACGCCATCGATTCTTGCACGAATCTCATTCATCTTTTCAAAATCCGCATCTTCCCATGCCTCCCACATTTTTGCGGGAACCCTGTCCTCCGGAGACAAGTCCATGATCTTTTCCCTGACTCGCCGGGAAAGCTCGGTCCAGCCATCATTAACCAGATCTTCTTCGGCCTCCCCGCCCGTCTGGTTAGCGGTAAAATTGTCGAGCCACCTCTGCTGCCATCCTTCGGTTGCTATCTCCTTGAACCACTCCGGGTCGGTGGGCTTGTTATCGCGAACATCTACCGAGGAAGGTGTGCGCTGGCAGACATACAGCTCCTTACAAGCCTTAGCCAGATGAGGGATACACTGCACTGATGTGGCACCCGTCCCAATAATTGCAACTCGCTTGTCCGCCAACTTTTCCATTAAGGCGCCACCGGGGTCGCCTCCCGTGTAGTCGTAGTCCCAACGGCTGGTATGAAACGAATGTCCTTTGTAGGACTCAATACCGTTTATCCCGGGAAGCTTGGGCACATGCAAAGGGCCAGTTCCCATACCCAGGTATTGACTGGTGAACTCGTCACCTCGATTGGTCTTCACCAGCCAGCAGGATTTTTCCTGCAGCCATTCCACATGAGTGACCTGGGTATGGAATAGCGCGTTGTCGTAAAGGTTGTACTGCTTTCCGATCCTTTGGCATTGCTCAAGAATTTCCGGTGCATGAGCGTACTTTTCAGTTGGCATATGTCCTGTTTCCTCGAGAAGAGGCATATAGACAAACGAAGCAGTGTCACATTGCGCTCCTGGATAGCGATTCCAGTACCAGGTGCCTCCAAAGTCACCACCTTTTTCAAGAATCCGAACATCGGTGATTCCTGCTTCAACCAACCTGGCCCCGGTAACCAACCCGGAGAACCCGCCACCTACAAAGGTGAAAGTTACATGATCCGTCACCGGTTCCCGCTGCGTCATCGGAACATAAGGGTCCTCAAGGTAGTGAGCCAGTTGATCCTTGATCTCGATATACTGCTCGTTGCCTTCCCGCCGAAGACGCTTGTCGCGCTCCTCCTTGTATTTTTGTTTCAGGGATTCCTTATCTAGTTGCGCTACAGGGTTGCCCTCTGTTTCAGACATATCTCATCTTCTCCTTACAAACTCTTTGTGGCCAGTCGTCTGGCCTTGTTGGATTCCCGGCTCTTAAACGTCGGTAAACCTACGCGGTTGTTCATTTATAAAATGTTCTTCTATGAAATATTCTTCCTGACCGCAGGCAGTACATGGTTCGCTATATACTCAATTCTCTGGCTGCCATGTTCCACCGACTCACCGGGGAACTGCGCCCAGAAATGAATGTCCTTAATATCAGGATAGCCGAGCAGCAGGCCAGTCAGAGCCTCCACCGCGCCCGCACCATCCATGAGTTCATACAGACCTCCTGCAATCGCGGCTTCCGAACTCTCAAACAAGGGTGTTTCAGATGGCGGGCCGAAGGCACCCCAGCTGATGTACTCGTTCGTCTGGTAGAGAACATTACTACCCACTTCTGCGGCTTCTTTCTCGGGGTCATCTGCAATGATCCCCCAATGACCCGCAAAGATAGCAGCATCCCTACCGGCTTTTTTGACAGCGCCGGTGTATTCCTCGAGCCCAATACCGCCGGTAGACAGAAATCCATCACCCAGACGTGCGGCTCTATCAATCGCAGGTTCTGCCATACCTCCCATCAGAAGCCTGGGTACAGATTCAGGCGTTGGGCTGACACTAATTCCTTCTATATTGAATCGCTTTCCCTGATGAGAAATCGTTTCACCTGACCAGGCCTGGCGAATGACAGCAACGCCTTCCTCCATCAGGCTGGGTCTGTGGCTAATCTTGCGGCCAAAATAGTCGAACTCCAGCTGTCTGTAGCCAAGACCTACGCCAAGATCAAACCGACCACCTGTCAAAATGGAAAGAGCGGCCGCATCCTCTGCCAGCCGAATAGGGTCCGCCAGGGGCAACAGCATCAGGTTCGTGCCAATCCGCATGCTCTTGGTTCGCTCACCTATCGCCGCAGCAACCACCAGGGGCGATGGGCAATAGCCGTCCTGAACAAAGTGATGCTCCGTTAGCCAGACGGAATCGAACCCGATGGTCTCTGCCCATGCAATTTGGTCAAGGGAGTCACGATACAGCTTCTCGAAGCTCACCTGATGCCCCGGATTACGGAAGTCGTACCACAAACCAAAGTTAACGGATCGCGTCATGTTCTATCTCTACGTTACGTAAAGACGTAGCGTAATGCCACGACACCTATATACGCAAATCGGGTTCCGATTTACCTGCGGCCAAAATCGGCGTATTTTTAGACCAACTGAGCCTGAGAACATCATGATGCGTATTTTGATCCCGATCTTACTGGTCTGCCTGAGTTCACCCACATTCGCGTTTGGCCCACCTGAACCAATGACCCGGGCGGAATATGATCAGTTGATGCAGGACATCTCAAACTGGGGTCGCTGGGGTGCTGACGATGAACTGGGTACCCTGAACCTCATCACGAAAAAGACCCGAAAGTCAGCAGCGAAACTCGTTCGTAAGGGCATTACGGTTTCACTGGCACTGGACTTAAACAAGGTGAAAGGCCCGCTGAATGCAAACCCATTCGAGCATGATGTCTATGTCGCAGAGTTCAGTGGTCACCAGGTCGCCGGCGATCGCTATGAAGTGGACTACCATGGGTTTGCACATTCGCACATGGACGGTCTTCCCCATTTCGCGCACAAGGGTTACTTCTACAACGGCGTGCCATATTCAGCGGCGAAGCCTGAAGGCGCCGAGAAACTTGGCATCCAAAACGCGGCGATTAATGGTGTATTTGCACGCGGCGTCCTCGTGGATATGCCTGCTTTCCTGGGGGTCGACTTTCTCGAACCCGGCATGGCTATTACGCCAGATGACCTGAAGGCATGGGAGAAAAAGAATCGGGTGAAAATCCGCAGCGGTGATGTACTGCTCATTCGCACAGGTCGCTGGGCCAAGGTAGAAAAGGATGGCCAATGGAACTTTCTGGAAAAAGCCGCCGGCGCCCATGCCTCTCTGGCCGCGTTTCTAAAGGAACGGGACGTTGTAATGATTGGCAGTGATGGCGTTAACGATGTCATGCCCTCTGGTGTTGAAGGCCTGGTTAACCCACTACATGAACTCGTGTTGGTTGGGCTGGGTCTGCCTATTCTCGATAACCTGGATCTTGAAACACTTGCAAGGGTGGCAAAGGAGCAAAAACGGGCAACCTTTCTTTATGTCGGTGCGCCGTTGAGAGTTCACGGAGGAACCGGCTCTCCGCTAAATCCACTCGCCGTGTTCTAACCTAACCAATACCAGGCGAGCATGTAATCAAACAAACAAAAGGAATTTTCAAATGAGCGACGGCTGTCCTTACAAACACGCGTCTGAAATCGACTTCATGGATCCGGTAGTACAGGAGAACTGGTTCGAGGCCTACGATCTGATCCGCGAAGAGTCACCTGCTTATTTTATGGAACAGATCGGCATGTATGTGCTGACCCGGTACGACGATATAGAGTATGTACTACGCCGCCCAACCGAATTCACCTCGGGCTCTGATGTCCAGGACACAGAACCACTGATCAAATTTGACGCCTCAAACGCACTTTACGAAGAAAAAGGCTGGACCCGATTCACGCCCCTGGGTGAGAACCCACCCCAACATTCTCATTACCGGGCCATGGTTGACCCGTCCTTAACCGCGTCTTCGATTCGGGAGAAGGAAGGTTTTATTAAGCAGGCGATCAATGAACTAATCGATAGCTGGATAGACGAACCTTCAATCCCATTCATCGAGCGGTTTGCTGAACCGCTGCCCATGATAGTGATCGCGGAACTATTAGGCTTTCCCAAGATGGATCTTCCCTTGCTCAAAGTCTGGTCAACCGCATGGGTGCTGCCATTTTCACGAGGCCTTACCCTTGCGCAGGAAACGGACGCGGTTGAGAAACATATCGAGCTGCAGCACTACATTTTTGACACCATGAAACACAAACGCAAAACGCCTGGTAACGATATTATTACCAGGCTGCTCAACACCGAAGTCGAGGACGCCGGTACTGGAAAATCCAGACCACTGACCGACACAGAAGTTATCGGCATTACTGACCACCTGCTAATTGGCGGCAACGAAACTACCACCTTTGCATTGTCGAATGGCCTCTGGCTCCTCTTTCGGAACCCGGAAACCTACAGCGAGTTACTGCAGGACCACTCAAAGATTAAGAATTTCGTCGAGTAGGTGC
>JABBBA010000152.1 GCA_018607685.1 K189A clade bacterium
CTGATAACCTAATCAGGCACCGAATACCTCGCGTCGGATCTTGAAGCGGCGATGGCCACTGAAAATCGAAACCAGTTAATGTGCTCAAAAACCGATGACGCAAAAGAAGGCATGATGGCATTTGTCGAGAAGCGTGCACCAAATTATACGGGCAGCTGAGCGGGATATTGAAAATCCCCGTGTCCTTGCAGGTGGCCTGCCCGTTGTTTAGTAGTAGCATCCATAGATGAACTCCCTGGATACCGAACTTGTTATTGGCACTTTAGATGCCGGGAATAGCCGTGGTGCGGGGAGTCGATGCTATTCGTTGAAGCCACGAATCCGTCTCTGGCTCCATCTCGCGGACGTAGTAAGACGTTAGGCTTATTGCATTCAAAATCTGCGCCCCAACTCACTACGCCGCTTAAGCGGGTGTCATGTTTCCTGAGTATCTATAATGGTATCGAGAGCTAAACTTTATTCGCAGTTGGACGGAATGGAAGATGATCTGCAGAGTCGGCTCGTCCCGCATCTTGAGCAGGCTGCTAGTGGGGGTAATGATTTAGTATTTTGCGTGGCTGATTTCAATCCATTCCCGGAGTTAAAACTCAGAACCGACACGAAGACTGAAGAGCTGATCCAGCTAGGCCGGCAGATATTGGCCTTAAGGGAGAAGTTGGAGGAGCCCTCAGATGGAACTTTGGCTGAGCGAATATGTTGGTACTGTCGTAAGTGGGGAGAGACTCAAGATAGCCATGGAAAAACAGCACAGGGCCTTGCAGTAGATTTTCTGGAGGAGTTTACAAAATTGAGGTCAGGACCAGGTGCCAGGTCCGAGTGATTGGTTGTGCAAGGGTTATCGTCCAGGTCGCCGACGGCCATATGTCGGTTGCTCGTGTCACCTGGTTCTGCCCCCTGGTTGCTGCTTACGCTAACTTTGAGATTTGAATGGGTGCGCCTGTGCTATCGACGGCAAATTCCAGTGTGGGGTACTGCGCTGTCGCAATCGCAATGTGGCAACTCATGGGCCAGTGATCGGTCTCAAAGTCGAAGGTCGCCAGTCCACTGATTATGCCGGAAGGCTTCAAGCCTTCTTTGATCAACACTTCTTGAAACTTTTCTCGCAGAGCCGCAGCCGCTAAGTTCAATTCCGTCGACGGGTCACTAATGACAGGTTGAAAGCGTGCATAAATAAGGTCGACCTCAACATAACTTAAGTCATGTTGTGAGCAGCACGCGCCTAGACAAGGATGCATACAGGAAAAGCCACTAACGGCATGCATTGCCGTCCGTTGTGCAACCCGAGTTAAACGTTCAACACTCACTGATACTGATCCATCTAATCATCAAAAAAAGGTTTAAGTTAGAAGGTTCGATAGTTTACCTGTTTATGCGGGTCGACGGTTATGAATAGTGAGTTCAGGATCAAGTGCCAGGCTCGGTTGACTGATATCCGTTCACTGTCTCAGCTTAGCGACCTGATCACGAAAGACCTCAGTTCCCTGAACGAGCCCTGTATTCAGGCAATGTCTGATCTTGTTTATGGATTCTACTGGTAACACCTCATCCATTAGATGTTGATATGCTTTAGCCCGATCAGCCGGGTTCGTGCCAAGGCTTAAATAGTCGTTGTGTGGACGCCAGACCTGAGCTGTTTGGCCCTAGCACGACAACGATAGCTCAAGCAGTGGTAGTCGGCGGGACTCTGTTTCAGTTGGTTCCGGCACCTGGTCCTGCCTCCTGGCTTGGTTATCTGTTATTCTCGCGTTCACAAAATTCTCAGGGGTAATACATGGCGTTCGAAGAGCTGTTGGACATATTTTTCAGTTTCTGGACGGGGATGGCTGTACTAATAATTATCCTGGTTAAGTCTTCCATCAAATTTGTGCCTCAGAACCGGGCCTTTGTGGTGGAGCGTTTTGGCAAGTACAACAAAACCATGGTTGCTGGTCTCAATACCCTGGTCCCCTTTATCGATAAGGTTAGTTACGATCAGTCGCTGAAGGAGCATGCCTATGATGTGCCTAGCCAGGCTGCGATCACCAAAGACAATATTTCGCTAGTGGTCGATGGCGTGCTGTACCTGAAGCTACTTGATGCTTACAAAGCTTCCTACGGTGTTGATAACTATGTGTATGCGGTCACCCAGTTGGCACAGACGACAATGCGTAGTGAGATCGGAAAAATTGATCTGGATAAAACATTCGAAGAACGTGAAAGCTTGAATACCAATATTGTTCATGCGATTAACGTCGCATCGGAACCCTGGGGTGTGCAGGTGATGCGTTATGAAATCAAGGATATTGAGCCACCCCGTACTATCCTTGAAGCAATGGAGCGCCAGATGAAGGCTGAACGGGAAAAACGCGCGACCATTCTGGAGTCCGAAGGCGAGCGGCAGTCAGCGATCAATGTGGCTGAAGGAGCCAAGCAGGCGCAAGTTCTAGCCGCAGAAGCAGATAAGGCCGAGCAGATATTACGCGCTGAGGGTGAAGCTCAAGCGATTATCGCCGTGGCGGATGCACAGGCGGCGGCGCTTGATACCGTTGGTCAAGTGGCGAAAACAGAGGAAGGTCAAAAAGCAATTCAATTGGATCTTGCAGATAAAGCGATAGAAGCTAAGCGCGCGATTGCTAACGATTCAACCGTGGTGTTGTTACCAGATGGTGCCACTAATGCAGCCAATGTGGTTGCGGAAGCGATGACCATCATTAATACGCTAAATAGTGATAAAACGAGTACCTGATAAATAGGCGGACGCGATGATTACCGAGTACGTTATCAATCACCAAATTGAATTCTGGTTGATGTGTGGTTTTGTTATGTTGTCTCTTGAGGTCGTCACCGGTTTCACAACGGGTATTTTCCTGTTCGGCGGCATGGCGGCACTGGCAACAGGGGGGTTGATGAGCGTTGGTGTGCTACCCCAAAACCTGGTGGCCGGTATTTCCTGTACCGGTATTGGTTCAGGCGTAATTGCTCTGTCGCTGTGGAAACCACTTAAAAAATTACAGGGTAATCGGTCCGCCCAAAAGGACAATAGTAGTG
>JABBBA010000055.1 GCA_018607685.1 K189A clade bacterium
TTTGAAAGGTTTGCCGGGATTGAAATACATTCACCGCCATACTCCTTTGACAATCGCGCCGCGGTTTCGTCGCACACGTCGGCCTTGCGGGAGCTGATGTAAACCTTTGCTCCATTGGCAAGGAAGCCCGCGGCGATCATCTCACCGATTCCTCTTGATCCGCCGGTAACAAGGGCAACTTTACCCTCAATAGAAAAAAGGTTTTTCATGGCATCCGTCCGATTTGAAAAGAAGGCATTTAGCCCGTAGGTGCTACCGATGTCCAGAGTGATCAATGCGCTCTATTCAGCGCTATGGATACTTAATCGAGAATTTTGGTGGGTTTACCATCCAGACTGGTCTGGTTTCGATCAGCCCAGTACTGCGAAATCCCTTCATCACCCTTTTTGACTGCCCATTTAGCCAGGGTGTCACGTTCGCCGGTCAGGTCGAACAATGGAACCGCAAACCCACAGGAGGTCTGGACCATGTCTATCTTGAGCTCAAAGAACTGCCGGGTGCCTGGCTGGTGATTGAACATGGCGGCGTACTTTTCAAACTTCTCTGTTTCACGGGGATAAACAATCCCGGCGGTACCATAAAGGCGAAGAATAAGAGGCTGCTTTTCAAAAGAACAAAACATGACGGTCATTCGATTGTTTTCGATGATATGGGCGGCGGTCTCGTTGCCGCTACCGGTGAGGTTGAGCCAGACAAGCTCGTTGGGATTGATGACGCTTAGGGAATCCATCCCCTTGGGCGAGACATTGATCTTTCCTTCGGCGCCGGCGGTGCCAACGAAAAAAAGATGTTGTCTCTCTATGAACTTTATTTGATCTGAGGTCAGTGACTCAAATTGCTCTGCCATAAACTGGTCTCCTTTGATTTTCGAAGTGTAAACCATGTGTTGCCACAGGTGGGTAGAGCATGATTTGATGCCGGTTCATTTTGTTGCAGCTCTTTTTGAGCTCAGGTAATTAATGGCCCATAGGCTTAGCATGCCAACCATGGTGGCCTATGGCTTCGGCCAGGTGGCGGAAGCGATCAAGAACCAGGGTTTCAACGTCTTCCTGTTGTTTTACTACAACCAGGTGTTGCAGGTTTCCGCGACCGGCAGCAGTATTGCCCTGGCAATAGCCCTTATTTTTGACGCTGTGACTGATCCCGTCGCGGGAAGCCTGTCGGACAAGCTGCACAGTCGATGGGGACGGCGGCATCCGTTTATTCTCTTCTCTGCGATACCTCTCGCGATTTCATTTTATCTGCTCTTCAACCCGCCGGTTGGTTTGTCTGAATTCACCTATGTTGTTTGGCTGGCCGTATTTGCCATCCTCGTGCGGGGCTCTCTTACTTTTTATCATGTCCCGCATCTTGCGTTAGGTGCAGAGATGGCGCAGGACTATGACCAACGATCCACGATGTATGCATTTAGTACTTTCTTTGGATTTATGGGGGCAGTCGCGTTTATACCTATTTCCTATCGGGTGTTTTTTCCTACCACAGAGGCGTTTAACCCCGGTCTGCTAAACCAGGCTGCGTATTCTTCCTGGGCGATTTTTGCCGGTGCAATGATGATATTTGCAGTTCTTGTTTGTGTGATCGGAACCCGACACGAGATACCAAGGCTGCGGCGAATTCAGAATATTTCTGTTGATCGGTTTTCCCTGTTCCGAACGCTGGCGGAGGTGAAAGAGGTCTTTAAAAACAAGTCCTTCTTTGCGCTCTTCTTCGGCATGATGACAAGCGTTTTTATTCTCTCGGTGGAGGCGGTGTTTAACCCTTTTATGGGTTTCCATTTTTGGGGGATGACCACCGAGCAGTTGGCATACATTCCTATTGGCATGCTCATAGGGCTGGTTCTTTCGGTGTTATTGGTGCCAGTATTTACTCGGAGTTTTGACAAAAAACCGACACTAATCGGTTGCGCGGCGGTCACAATCGTTAACATCAATACACCGATAGTGCTGACGCTATTTGACGTTGACTGGTTTCCTGATCCGGGTTCCACAGGCCTGCTGTTGGTTCTGATTCTCAGCGGCGGGATTACCACGCTTCTTGCGCCGATTGTTTTTGCAACGCTGAATTCAATGTTCGCTGATATTGCAGATGAGCATGACCTGGATGTTGGAGAGCGAAGGGAGGGGGTAATTTTTGCCGCCAGGTCCTTTGCTAATAAAGCATCCGCGTCCATTGGGTTGGTGGCCGGGGGAGTTCTTCTGGATTGGATAGCATTTCCGCGAGGAGCAGTAATGGGTTCGGTGCCTGCAGACATTGTCTGGCAGCTGGGTTTCATCGCTGGTCCCGCGACGTCTGTGTTTACACTCGGTGGACTGGCCTTATACATCCGGTATCGAATAGACCGGAAACGGCACGCTGAGATCATGCAGTCCCTGAGAGCGAGATCAGCAGAAAGCGAGTAACCCTGACTCGAATCCGTTCAGCTGGGATTCACGCCTCATTCAGCTTCCCGGCGCTAACTTGGTGATGTCTAACAACTGAGTTCGCGAGATGAGCAGAACAATTATCCTTCTTTCGTTAGTGTTTCTCATGGTGGGTTGTGCCAATGAACCCATTGTCGATCGGCGTGGTGTCGATGAAGTCCAGTACCAGGATGATCTTGCGGAATGCCATTCCTATGCTAACCAGGTGGATACCGCCGGGGAGACAGCGAAGGGGGGCGCTATTGGTGTGGCAGTAGGCGCGTCCATCGGCGCTATTTTTGGTAACGGTCATGATGCTGAGCGTGGAGCAGGTGCCGGAGCCGTTGTCGGTGGCGCGAAGGGATTCGGAAAGGCAGAACAGCGAAAAGAAAAAGTGCTCTATCGCTGTCTGAAATCCCGAGGTTATAGGGTTTTCGGCTAGCGCCAGTCGCCAGTGGACTATTTCTCGCTACTTCAGCCTTTCTGATCGTTAGCTTGAACCATCGCCTGTTATCCCGACCCACAATTGTTATCTCGACCTACAATTGTCATCTCGACCTACAATTGTCATCTCGACCGAAGCGGAGAGATCTCTTCCACCATTCTCGCGAGCAT
>JABBBA010000036.1 GCA_018607685.1 K189A clade bacterium
ATTTAACATAATATACATTATGCGCAGTCTGGGTTATGGGGTCAAAGGTTCATCGCACTCTACGAGGTAGCCCCTGATCTTCTTTAATCACCAAAGACATGGCCTTATTGTCTCCATACAGGAAACCTGACAACAAATTTTAATGTACTCATGGCTTGCGTGTATCAAACAACTGATTGTTTGAACTAGCCAACATGACGTTCTCAATGGACGCTTCATTGGGACTCGCACTCTCTGAGTTCAGCAACCGAAAGAAATCCACTTTTCTGCTGTCACAACAACTCGACTGAACGACGGTTTCTTCTCACATCGGATACATGAAAGTGAGGATGCAGGTCAACGACTACCTTAGGTGACCTTCCACAAATTGACCACGGACACGATTCTGCTAGAGAAACTTGTCGTGAATCCAATTTCACGCCGGAATAACACAGGACCGCCATATCCATTGGTTCCTGCGGTCATAATCAACATGCATCTTCCATAGAACGTCAGTATACTCTGGCCAATCGGGCGCTTTATGGCCTTTGAATCAAATCCAGAACAATAGCTAAAGAAGGTAGAGCCCTTATGGAATGTCCTAAATGCCATGCGAATATGGAAGAAGTTACCTATGGTCGCAATATGACCGTGGATCGTTGCTCTAATTGCAAAGGGATCTGGTTCGACGTAGGTGAAGCTGAGGAACTAAAGGGCAAGTGGATGTCTGAGTTCGTAGACAGTGGTGACCCCGAGGTTGGTAAGGAATACAACAAAATCGAGGACGTCGATTGTCCCCGCTGCGGTAAGAAAATGGACAAGATTGCGGACCCCAAACAACCCCACATCTGGTACGAGGCCTGCGAAGAGCATGGTATGTACTTCGATGCCGGTGAATTCACCGATTACAAATACGAAACGCTCCTCGATAAGTTTCGAGACCTCATTACAGGCAAACGAAGCTAGCAAATGACATGTTAGTCACCTTCTACGGGGTTCGCGGCTCTATCGCCGCACCGGGCCCTAAAACAATAAAGTATGGTGGCAACACTTCGTGCGTACATGTACGCCTGAATACTGGCAACAATGTCATCTTTGACGCTGGCACCGGTATTCGAGAGCTTGGCATCAGGATGGTTCAGAATGATGAGCCCCTCCTCCTCCTTCTAAGTCACGGTCATTGGGATCACATTCAGGGATACCCATTCTTTGGACCCATCTATCAACCAAGTCGTGAAATCAGGGTTTGCCAGGGCGTAGATACGAACGAGGTGGCACTTAAAGCCATTCTTGAACAAATGGATGGTTCAAATTTCCCGGTTCACTCTGAAGATTTACCCTCGAAGATCACAACCGTTCAGGAAGTTGATGACTACCTCAACGCGCAATCATTTCACACCGTCCGTAAGCACCTGAATCATCCGGGTGGTGGAAACGCCTACAGGATCGAAGAAGACGGCGTTTCCATCGCTTATATCACCGACAATGAACTCGATCCCCCCAATGCTCCGCAGACAACCTACGCAGAGTGGGTAGACTTTTGTCAGGGTGTAGACCTCTTGATTCATGATGCGCAGTACATCGAAAAGGACATGCCGGCCAAGCATGGTTGGGGACATTCCCTGATATCTCAGGTACGCCAACTCGCCGTCGATGCCCAGGTAAAAAACCTTGCGATGTATCACCATGATCCCGAACGAACCGATTCGGAACTGGATGAGATCGCTATAGAATCGGCAAACTTTTTCAAATCAAAGAACAGTGTGATCGGATCCTATATCGCCGCTGAAGGGCTGGTCTTTGATCTCACCGCCAGAAAAGACTTCAGAGTCACCACCATCGACCTCTACGAAAACCAGTAGGTATCACTATCAAAATCGTTTCTTTTAATGTGAACAGCATTCGCGTGCGGCTTAATCAGCTGGAAGCGGTCATCAAAAAACATAACCCCGCATTCATCGGCTTGCAGGAAACCAAGGTTACGGATGAAGACTTTCCGATAGAAGAAATAAACGACCTGGGATACGAAGTCGCTTTTCATGGCCAGAAAACCCACTATGGTGTTGCCCTCCTCTATCGTCCTGAAGCAACTGATATCCAAAAAGGATTTGTCACTGACGATGAGAACAGCCAGAAACGCTTAATTAGAGGCTCATTTACGACGAAGGATGGACGCCCCCTAACCGTCATCAATGGCTATTTCCCCCAGGGTGAGAGCCGAAAGCATGCGACAAAGTTTCCTGCAAAGGTGAAGTTCTATTCCGACCTGCAGGCTGACCTCGCCAAATCATATAATCCCGATGAACTGCTGTTCGTCATTGGGGACATGAACGTTGCGCCCGTCGACCAGGACATCGGAATTGGGCCTGATAATGCAAAACGCTGGCTTCGGGATGGCAAGACCAGTTTCCTGCCGGAAGAGCGGGAGTGGATTGAGCAGCTTAAGGCCTGGGGTTTACACGATGTCTATCGGCATCACTATCCGGATGTCGATGACCTGTTCAGCTGGTTTGACTACCGGAGTCGCGGCTTTGAGCGAGAGCCTAAAAGAGGACTGCGAATTGACCTGATCATGGCTTCAACCGGCGCGCTTGCCTCCAGCAAGGATTCCGGGATGGACTACGACATAAGGTCCATGGAAAAACCGTCTGATCATTGCCCGATCTGGGCAGAATTCGATATCGACATATAAGTTCTAGTCTTCCGGCTCGATCTTCACCAGTCTTAAATCAAAGGTAACGGGAACCATCAGGTCTATTGATTGCAGGCCGGCGATCTTTCTGAGCGATTCCACGCCATCGGACAAAGCAAACTGCGACGCATGAATAACAATAGGGCCCAGGCTCGTGACTTCATAGGCGTTGTCTGAACTTCGTGTCACCTTAACCAATACGTTTTTTGACAGGTCCGTCCCGTGAAGATTAACGACAATGCCTATGGCGTCTGTCTTACTTTCGCCGATGCCAAGGCCGGTGAATTCAGCGAGATTGAAGTTGCCGGTGACGGTAGCGGCAGGAAAC
>JABBBA010000238.1 GCA_018607685.1 K189A clade bacterium
ACAGATCGTTCATACATTACGCACCCGTGGTGATATAGACTTTGATGATATCTCCCGAGTGGTCCCCTGGATCGAAACCAGCATCAGCCTGGGTTTAGACCTTAGCGGTGAACAACGTGCGGAGCCCCGTGCATTCAAGAGCCATTTGAGCGCGGACCTGATCCCTAAAGGCGGCCGCTATATTAACGTGGTTCGCAACTTTGGAGACGTCATCGTCTCGTTATACAAATTTAATGAGGGCTGGTTCATGGAGCCTGGCGCCGTACCCATCGACGAATTCGCCCAGGCTCAGTTATCCAGGGATGATGGTTACGTGAAACACCTGCTTTCCTGGTGGCCCAGGCGCAACGACCCTGACGTCCTGTTTCTGGCCTACGAGTTAATGCACAGGGACACTGCTGAAACGATCAAACGCATCGCTGATTTTATTGGTATCACCCTGGATGACGAACTACTGGCGCTCACACTCGAGCATTCCTCCCTGCCCTTTATGCTGGAACACAAAGATCGCTTCGACGATGCTCTGATGCGAAAAATGAGTGAAGAGGTCTGCAACCTGCCGGCAGGAAGCGATAGCGCGAAAGTACGAGAAGGCAAAGTGGGTTCGCGACTGTCACTGAGCGAAGAAACTCTCGCCAGGATCGATGAGACCTGGCAAGAGCACATTACGCCGGCACTTGGATTCAACACCTACGACGAGTTATTAGCCGAGCTCCAGTCACCGTAATCAAACGGGTACTACCTCGCTCGAAGTCCTGACGTGTAAGCCAGAATCATTCGAGCAATCACGCCGATGCCAATGATTGTTAACAGGAAGTTAAAGAAACCTCCTACCCCGGGCACGTTAACCACAAGGATTATCGCCAGCAAACCAGCGAATAGCGTAAACGGCATACTGTCGCGCTTGTCCGAGTTACCTAGAATCAGCTGCCCGATAAATGGCGCGATGACAATCTTTGCAAAGTAGATGATCATGATCCAGGCAAAGAACCCGATCACGGTGAAAGGCAAGCCCACGACTGTTAACCCCACCAAAAGGCCGATCACTGGCAGGCTAACTAATGTCACCAGACCAATCCCGGCAGTAGCAAGACCGTCTATTCCACCGTCAACCTGGGCACGACGAAGCACAGGGATCATCCATAGCAGAACCAAACCCACTATAAACGCACTCACCAGACGCACTACCTGATGCAGATAAAACTCGCTGCTCGCAAACCTGTTCCTGTTTTTGAACTCTTTCGGTAAGGCGAGATTTTCTATCTCTCCGACAACAATCGCGGACTCAGATAGCTGCAGCGCTTCATCGTTATCGGTATGCAGGCGCACGCTGCCTTCAACCCTGGCGTCATCCAGCAGGTTCAACCAGTGCGTGTAAGCCTTCAGATCTTCACCAACCCGACCCCTCAACTCGGTTGTGTTAGCTGCTGCATACAGATCTTTGCCCACACGTCCTGCTACCGTGATGAGCTCACTTGCCAGCATCGCATTGCCAGTCACCTCTGACTTGTCATCGACATTAATAAGGCTCGCTGCAGCCCAGAGGTCGCCGCCGACCTGAGTCTCTATCAAGTCTATGGAGTCTCCACCGGTGACTATCGATCCACCCACTTTTCCATCGATCGTAATAGTGCGGGCGAATGTCACAAGGTTTCCGGAGACGTCCCCGTTTACGACTACTCGCCTGCCAACGGCGATCAAATCTCCGTCAATATCTGCATCTACAATCACATTATCTGACGCAACAACCAACGTATCGTTAATGACCTCCGAGGCAGAAATGTTAACCCTGTTTTCATCCCTGCGAAATTCCAGCGCCTGTGCCGGTGAAGGAGCAAAGGTCACCACACCCAGCAATGCCAGGACGGAAAACATTTCCATGCCCTTCGTCTTCCTGTAGGAATACGCGGACCAGCCTAGAACAACAAACAACGCCAAAACGACATAAGTTAAGTAGGAATCAAACATGGTGTCTCCTCCGAGAGAAAAATATAGAGCAACATCAACGAGCACCTCATAGGCGTCGGGAATAGGGAATGAAAACCAAGACAACGCACTCATAATGAGTTCGCCGAACAACGTCTTCCAAAGAAACTGAGCCAACCAAAGCACAACACCGGTAATCACATTGGCCAATGCAAACTCGCGCAACCCAATCGGCTTTGTGAATTTGGGCACCACAATCTCGGGCACAAGAGATGGGTCTTCTACCTGGAGAGCGGCCGAGATCTGATGTTTTTCCCGCTCGTATCCCGCGAGGAGTCTTGCGCATTCAGGACATTCATCAATATGACTGCGTAGGACGTTGACCTCATCCGCCGGGAGGGCTTCATCCACGTAAAGGGAACACTGCAGGGCAGTTAGATGCATCATGGCTGAAACTCCACATCCAGATCCGTTAAAAAACCACGAAGTTGCTGTTTTGCACGCAACAGTAAAACCCCCACATGGTTACGGCTAATATCAAGATCCGCTGCAATCTCGTCGTAGGAAAGTTCGTGGAAGTAAGCAAGAACCAGGGGAACCCGGTACTTGTCGGGCAATTTGGCTATCGCTGCAACCAGGGCGTCGGCATTCTCGGCATCGATCAAAATCGTGGCGGCTTCCCTCTCACCGGATTCCAATAACCCCAGCTCAGCCTCCTCATCACCAAAAAATTGAGGGCGCTTGTTTCCCTGCCTCAGTACATCGATACAATGATGATTGGCGACGGACGCGATCCACTGCCAAAAAGGCTGTTCGCTGTTGTACTTGTCGAAGCTCCGATAAGCCCGCATAAAGGTTTCCTGGGTCGCATCTTCTGCCAGCGGTGCCGAATTGAGCAACTTGCGGCACAATCCGAACACGCGAACGTAGTACTCCTTGTATAGAATCTCGAAGGCTACGCGGGCCGTCATTGGCAGTTTCCGGTTGGGTTAATCGGTATTACGATACTAACGGGGTTTTATTACAAAATATTTTAACTTTGTGAGAACTTCTCACCCTGGCTTG
>JABBBA010000231.1 GCA_018607685.1 K189A clade bacterium
GTGATCATATTGATCGCTGCGCCTTCAAAAGGTGCCGGTATATCCGCACCTTCCTGTTTTTCCCTGATCGCTGAAAACACAATCAGCAAACCGGAAAACCCCAGGGCAGCGCCAAAACCATAGATCAGGCTGTCGGCGAAGCCGTGCGCCTGTCGAGTGTTTAGCAGGGCAACCCCAAGGACTGCGCAGTTGGTTGTAATCAGCGGCACGAAAATGCCCAGCACCTCATGCAGAAGAGGCTGGGTTGCTCGCATGACGACTTCCGAGAACTGCACCATCGTGCCGATAACAACAATAAAGGCAATGATTCGCAGGTATGCCAGATCAAAGGGTATCAGCAGGTAGGTATCCAGGAGATAGCTGATGCCGCAGGACAGGGTCAACACAAAGGTGGTTGCCGCCGACATACCGATGGCAGTATCCAGTCGCTGACTGGCGCCCATAAAGGGACACAGCCCCAGAAATTGCACCATCACGAAGTTGTTGACGAACATGGTCGTCAGAAGGATTAGCAGTGCATCAGGCAAGCGCTAGTTCCCGTCCGAAAAGTCGTGTTCTGAGCGATTAAGATATGTCATTGGAACAATGTTAAATCAAAAATCAATAACGTGACGGGAAATAGCTGCCCTGGTGTAAGTTTCTCGAGCCGAGCCGAACTGAGATAAGCCAAGGCTAGCTGACTTTCATCCCCGGTTGGGCGCCATTATCGGGTTCCAGCAGGTAGATGTCTTCGCCCCCTGGCCCGGCGGCCAGCACCATTCCTTCGCTCATCCCGAACTTCATCTTTCGAGGTGCGAGGTTAGCCACCATGATCGTTAGTTTTCCGATAAGGTCTTCGGGTTGGTAGGCGGCTTTGATCCCTGCGAACACGTTTCTCGTTGTCTCGTCTCCAAGATCGAGCGTGAGCTGCAACAGTTTGTCCGCGCCCTCTACATGCTCTGCATTGACGATCTTTACCACTCTCAAGTCAATCTTGGCGAAATCATCAAACTCGATGGTCGGGCTTTCAGGTTCCGTGGTCGCTTCTTGTTCGGGTTCGGCTTCGCCCATGGAAGCATTAACGATGGCTTCCACCTTCTCAGGCTCAATGCGAGTCATCAGGGGCGTAAATTTGTTGATGGTATGTCCGGTGAGTCTGGTATCCAGGTCATCCCAGGTGAGCGGCGCTATTCCAAGAAATGCTTCGGATTTTTCAGCGAGGCGTGGCAGTACCGGTTTCAGGTAGGTCACCAGAAGGCGATAGAAATTCAATCCATCGGAACAGACCTGCTGAACAAGGTCTCTTTTCCCTTCTTCCTTGATAAGGACCCAGGGCTTGTGTTCATCAATATATTGGTTTGCCTTATCCGCAAGCGCCATGATATCCCGAAGCCCTTTACCGTAGTCGCCGTTCTCGAAATGCAGGGCGATTGTTTCGCTGCCGGCAGAAAATTCCGCCAGGATGGGGTTGTCGGACGTTGCCGAAAGCTGACCATCAAATTGCTTGTTAATAAACCCGGCGCAGCGGGAAGCAATGTTCACGACCTTTCCGATCACGTCAGAGTTTACTCGCTGTACGAAGTCATCAAGATTAATATCCAGGTCATCTACCCCACCACTCATTTTGGCGGCAAAGTAATAGCGCAGGTATTCCGCGTCCAGGTGATCCAGATAGGTGCGGGCGTTGATAAAGGTGCCGCGCGATTTAGACATTTTCAGCCCGTTAACGGTGGCAAAGCCATGTGCATGGATTCTGGTAGGTGTTCTGTATCCTGCTGTTTCCAGCATGGCTGGCCAGAACAGGGCGTGGAAATTGATAATGTCCTTACCTATGAAGTGATGAACTTCACATTCTGAATCCTGCTTCCAGAAGTCATCAAACTCCACGTTGTTTGCTTCACAGTATTTCTGGAATGCCGCCATATACCCGATGGGTGCATCCAGCCAGACATAAAAATACTTTCCAGGCGCCCCGGGAATCTCAAACCCGAAATAGGGTGCGTCCCGGCTGATATCCCAGTCCTGTAGACCGGCATCCAGCCATTCGCTGAGTTTGTTGGCGACCTGGTCCTGCAGGGCACCACTGCGGGTCCACTCCGTCAGGAATTCCGTAAAATTTGAGAGGGCGAAAAAGAAGTGAGTTGACTCCTTCATCACAGGCGTCGCGCCGGAGATCTTCGATACCGGGTTGATCAGGTCGGTGGCATCGTAGGTTGCGCCACAGGCTTCACAGTTGTCCCCGTACTGGCCCTCCGCCTTGCATTTGGGGCAGGTGCCAACGATGAAACGATCAGCGAGGAACATTTCCTTTTCAGGATCATAAAGCTGGTCAACTGACCGGGTTTTGATTTGCTGTGCTTCGTTCAGTCGATTATAGATCAGTTCACTAAACGCCTTGTTCTCATCCGAGTGGGTTGAGTAATAGTTGTCGTGGCTTATCGCGAAATCGTAAAAGTCGCTGCGATGTTCTGCGTTGACGTCCTCGATGAGTTTTTCCGGTGTGGTACCGAGTTCCTCGGCCCTGAGCATGGTGGCAGTACCATGGGTGTCATCTGCGCAGACGTAAATACATTCGTGCCCGCGCATACGCTGGAAGCGAACCCAGATATCCGTTTGGATATGCTCCATCAAATGCCCAAGGTGGATAGACCCGTTGGCGTTTGGCAGGGCGCTGGTGACCAGAATACGACGCTTTTCCATGAGTAGTGTTTTTGCTGCAGAATTTGGGGTGCTAAATATATAGATGAAGGCTGCTAATTGCACCTCGAAACAGTACTTCGTTTGGTTGGAGTGCTTGAATTACCTTGAGTCCCATGTGAGGCTTTCATCTGCGGGCAGGCCGCTTCATTCATTCGGAGATAGACCATTAGTAATTCAGCAACAGAGAAATTTGAACTACCCGGTGTTAAACACATCGTCGCCGTCGCCTCTGGCAAGGGTGGGGTCGGTAATAAGAGAGGCAAGGATGCGGATAATCAAGGCGGTAAGAGAAAG
>JABBBA010000434.1 GCA_018607685.1 K189A clade bacterium
CTTCACAGGAATGCGGGCGCTGCTGCAAGCTGATGCCTCCTGCACAACTCTGCTCGTCTGCAATGACCACGAGGAAGTCGGCAGCAACTCTACATCCGGCGCAGCCGGCACCTTCCTGAGGGATGTCCTGACCAGGATCACACCGGACGAAACATCTAAAATACGCACCTTTTCAAAATCGTTGTTAATCTCCACCGACAACGCACACGGAGTACATCCGAACTACCCGGATAAACATGAAATCAACCATGGCCCGGTTCTCAATAAGGGACCTGCCATCAAGTTCAATGCGAAACAACGCTACGCAACCAACAGTGAAACCGCCGGGTACTTTAAAGCGCTATGCCAAAAAACAGGCGTGGAGTACCAGGAATTCGTTAACCGTGCAGACATGGCCTGCGGCAGCACCATCGGTCCAATCACCGCAACGGAATTGGGTGTTCGCACGCTGGATGTCGGTGTGCCTACCTTTGCCATGCACTCGATTCGAGAACTGGCCGGTACCCGGGATGCCTTCAACCTCTACCGGGTACTCAGCGAATTCTACAAAGACACAGGACCCCTCGGCGCTCAGGGTTAAGGGCTAGGCGACTTTCGTCTCAACCGTTGGACCCACATAGAGGGCCGCAGGGCGAATGATCTTATTGTTTGCACGACTCTCCATGAAGTGAGCAAGCCAGCCCACTGATCTGGACATTGCAAAGTTTGCCGTGAAAAAGTCTGACGGAATACCCAACGCCTCATAGACCACCCCTTTATAGAACTCGACGTTCGCCCAGACTTCCTTGCCTCGCTCGCTCATGCGCTGGTTAAACGCCGTCTCCAAAGCCTCAAGAATCAGAAAATCGTTTTCCAGCGCTGTACCCGCACACAGATCCCGTGCCAATGGCTTTAGAATCGCCGCTCGCGGATCTACCGTACGATATTCCCTGTGTCCCATACCCATCAACCGACCCTTACTGGCCAACAGGTCGTCCACATAAGCCTGCGCCAACTCCGGCGCTCCAACTTCCCGCGCAGTATGCAGCGCCGCCTGGTCTGCGCCACCATGCAAGACACCGGAAAGTGCTCCTGCGGCCCCGGCAAGCACTGCTGGAACAGAGGCAAGCGTTGAACTAATTACCCGTGAAGCGAAGGTACCTGCATTGAAGGAATGGTCCAACTGGAGAAGCTGAACAATTCGATAAGTCTCAAGTTGATCAGGGGTTGGTTTTTGATCCGTAAACATGATCAGAAACCGTTCCAGGTAATCAGGCGATTCACTGAATCGTTCAATGTTTGCACCACCGCCCCTGAAGGCATGCAGTGCAGCAATGACAGAGGGATACTTCGCTAAAATCTGGAGTCCATGTGACGCGTCCATATCACGCCCCCTAAACCTGACATCGCTGAGGGAAACCACCGAGATAACAGACTGCAGAGCCTGCATCGGATGCACCGACGTTGGCATCGACGCAATTAACCTTGTTTCAGCCTCGCTTAGGCGACCAAATCGAAAAAGGTATTCCTGGAACAGTTGCAACTCATCCTCGCCCGGTGTTTCACCGAACAACACCAGGTACATCGCCTCCAGATATGGCATGTCCACGACATCTTCAATTACTCTCCCACGGTATGACAATCTTCCAATGTCACCTTCTACGTGACTGATACTTGTTTCTCCGACCACAACACCTTCTAGCCCAGGCACATAACTCATTTCAATCTCCACTTAGTAAAACTGTCAGAGATTATTACGGGCCGACAGCAGTTCTGGATACTTAAACTGACTAATCGGCAGATAAGATACGCCGATATTACAGAGGCTAATCCGTCAATCAGCGACACTAATAAATTGCATGCAGCATCCCGCGCGGTAAACTATGGGCTCAACTAGTTAGCGGTGGCAACATGCCAGTTCATCTGGAAACTCACGAGATCCGTGTTTTCAAAACGGTCTACGAAGAGAACGGTTTCAACCGCGCGGCGGAAAAGCTATTCGTCACTCAGTCCGCCGTTAGCCAGACTATCGCAAACCTTGAGCACAAGCTGGACACACTTTTGTTTCAACGCAAACCGCTCCAGTTGACCGAAGCTGGCATGCGTCTCCTTCACTATGCACAAACGGTTCTTTCAGAAGAAGATACGGTTCTCTCGGATCTGAGCAACATCAAAAATGGCGTACTCTCAACCCTGCACCTGGCGATGAACAGCACCGTAAATCATCTGTTCGGTGCAGCACTGGTGGACAACTTTTGTACGGCCCATCCACTGACCAGAATAAAAATATCAGTACTCCCCAGTCGACAGATCATCACCGCCGTCAGTTCTGAGTTATGGGAACTCGGTCTTGGGCCATTCCAACAAACCATGCCCGACCGTTTCAGGGCGATTTCGTTGTTTGAAGAAACAAGACACCTGGTTGTTCGTAAAGACAAAATCAAGCCCGGTGCGTCTGCTGAAGATGTCCTCCACGATAATCCGTTAATCGTCTCGCAACTGGACGACCCGGATCTTCGCCCGACCCTGGACAAGCTCCGCGACAGCTTCGGTACTATTTGGGAAGTTAATGATCTTGAGTTAAGACTTGCACTGGTAAACCAGGGCCTTGGCATGACCTACCTCGATGACAAAATCCTGGCGGAGCAGCCGGGCCTCGGGATTATTGATCACTTTCCCTTTTCAACCATCCCATTGACCTTCGGCATCTATTACCGACGGGACAAACAGTTATCGAAGGGTGGACATCAGTTCATCAGGATTTGTGAGGCTTTTTCATTCTAGAGCTGAGCAGGCAATAGCCAGGTTCAATTCGGCGCGACGATTACTCACCGACCAACTCAGTTCGCCGCTCATTAAGATAATCTCTCAATTCCGCCAAAACAGCTTTCGCTGACTCATCGAGCCCTTGTTCCAATTTGTTAATCCTCAGTTCAAGTTCATCAATGGCTTCTCCGCCTGACCATTTTGCGGTACAAAACTC
>JABBBA010000435.1 GCA_018607685.1 K189A clade bacterium
CCAATAGCCTGTTCAACACCTTTGCAACACAGGGTATTGAGGTGACCTTTGACGACGCAACGTCAAGCGACGCCGTCGCAGCGGCAATACAGCCGAATACGAAACTGGTCTTTGTGGAAACGATAGCGAATCCGCGAACCCAGATTTCAGATCTTATGGGAATCGGCGACCTGTGCCGCGAGCATGATCTTGTTTACTTCGTGGATAACACCATGACCACGCCCTACCTTTTTCGTCCGAAGGATGTCGGGGCCAGCCTTGTTATTAACTCGCTGACAAAGTACATCGGCGGGCATGCGAACGCACTGGGTGGTGCGGTGACAGAAACCGGCTTATTCGATTGGTCGACTTTTACCAACTTGTACGATAACTATAAGAAGGGTGACGTGAGCGGGTGGGCGATTCAACAGATCAAAAAGAAAGGCTTGAGGGACTTTGGTGCTTCACTGGGGCCCGAAGCAGCTCACCATATTTCGGTGGGCTCCGATACGCTGGCGCTTCGCATGGATCGCATTTGTGACAATGCGCTGCGGCTAGCCGAGTACCTCAATGGCCATGAGAAGGTCAAGCAGGTCTACTACCCTGGACTGCCTGACCATCCTGAACATGATAGGTCGGCTTCTTTATTTGGCCATCATGGTGGAATATTCAGTGTCGAGCTGGTTGATGATGTGGACTGTTTTGATTTTATTAACAAGCTGGATCTGGTGATCTGTAGCAGTAACCTGGGTGACACCAGATCGCTCGCAATACCGGTTGCTCATTCTATCTATTTTGAAATGGGTCCTGAAAGAAGAGCTTCAATGGGAATTGATGATTCCCTGGTGCGTTTCTCCATTGGTATTGAGGACGTCGATGATCTGCTCGCAGATTTTGAGCAAGCACTAGCCTGATTTCTGAAAGAACAGGTCCTGATTGAACAAACAGCCTGGAACGGAGCAATCATGTCTGAAGCAGTAATGAATACAGATTTGCCATTAGGCAACAAACGAACTGGAAAGGTCCGTGACCTGTATGACCTACCACTAGCCGATGGTGAAGACGGAATCCTGATTGTGGCGACTGACAGGGTCAGTGTCTTCGACGTGGTTCTGGGTAATGGAATACCTGGGAAAGGTGTCTTGCTAACTCAAATTTCGAAGTTCTGGTTCGACTTCTTCAGCAATGACTATGCCCATCACCTGGTGTCGACGGACCCGTCAGACATCGACGGCCTAACCGACCAGCAGTATCAATCGCTCGAGGGCAGAATCATGATCTGCCGTAAAAACGAGGTAGTCCCGATTGAATGTATCGTTCGTGGATACCTGACCGGCAGTGGATATAAGGACTATCTGAAAACCGGGGAAGTCTGTGGAATTCCGCTGCCGAAAGGTTTGACGAATAGCGACAGGATTGAAGCGCCAATTTTCACGCCGTCCACAAAGGCGGAAGAGGGGCATGATGAAAATATTAGTTTTGAAACGGCTGCCGAGATCGTCGGCACGGATGTCATGGAGAAAATCCGGGATACATCCATGGGTATTTACAACAAGGGACGCGAGTATGCGCTCGGGCGTGGGCTCATTATCGCAGACACCAAGTTTGAATTTGGCTGGGATGAGAACCGGGACATCGTTCTGATTGATGAGGTGCTAACCCCTGACAGCAGCCGGTTTTGGCCAGCGGATGACTGGAAGCCGGGCCGGGAACAAAACAGCTTTGATAAGCAGTATGTCCGAAACTACACGGAAACGCTGGTAGCTGCGGGAGAATGGGATAAAGAGTACCCGGGACCCATGCTGCCGGATGAAGTCATCGACAATACACTCTCTCGCTATGGTGAGGCATTACATCGTCTGACGGACTAGTTCGGCTGCGTGGCTCTATTCAAACTTTGATGAGATGGTGTGCACCATCTGGTTAAAGCGTTCGAGTACGGTGTGTTCTTTCAGATCCCGGAATTCTCCGGCATCAAAGAAAGTGCCGTAACAGGCAGGGCAGGCCTCGAACTTGATGTGGTACTGGTCCTTGTCAACCATCGCCAACATGGTTTGTGCGCAGCGCGGACATTCGATATCTCTCATCGCAGCATACTTTGGATCAACCTGTTCCGGGCCAAGGTCGATTTCTTCAGATCCTTCAATGCTTAGCAAATCTTCTTTTTCAAGCATATCGAACCACAACCCCTTGCAGGTTGTGCATCTATCTATCTCAATGTCCCCGAAGACAATCTGTTCGAATTCGTTGTGGCATTTTGGGCAAAGCATACTAAATCTCCAAAACTCATTAATCAGTATAACAAACGCCGGTGCCGCCAAGGCCACAGTATCCATTAGGTACCTTTGCGAGGTATTGTTGATGGTAGTGCTCAGCATAGTAAAACTCGGGCGCAGGGAAAACTTCGGTAGTGATTGCTGGAAATCCTTTCTCTTCGAGTCTGGTTTGGAACACTTCCTGGCTGACCAGTGCTTCTTCAAGTTGCTCATCCGAAAAGGTATAGATCCCAGATCGATACTGCGTGCCAACGTCGTTTCCCTGTCGCATACCCTGGGTCGGGTTGTGGCTTTCCCAGAAATTTTGTAACAGTGACTCGTAGCTGACGACCGTTGGATCAAAGACCACCAGAACGACTTCGTTGTGGCCCGTCATGCCAGAGCAGACCTCCTCGTAACTGGGGTTCGGTGTGCTCCCAGCTGAATAACCGGCTGCTGTTGTATAAACCCCGTCCTGTTCCCAGAAGCGCCGCTCTGCTCCCCAGAAACAGCCGAGACCAAACATTGCGGTCTGCATACCTTCCGGGAATGGTCCTTTCATTGGATTGCCATTAACAAAGTGCTGTTCCGGTACGGGCGTCTCCTGGGTTCGACCGGGCAGGGCCGAATCGGCGGAGGGGATTTCCAGTTTCTTGGTGAACAGTCCCATGATAGGTGGCTCCATAGTGTTTGAGTGACATGATTATAGCGTCATTCTCGTGAACTGTAGTGACTGAAATGCATCTGTTGAGACGGATTCAGCTCAAGTTGTCCCGGGTCGACAAACTGGTAGACTTGGCTCTTTTGATTCAGGAACAAGGTATGGGTGAATTCAGCAGCGTGGCCCGCGAGGGTGGGCTCACTATCATTACTATCGAGCGACCCGAAGTTATGAATTCCCTGCATCCTCCGGGGAATGCCGAGCTTGCTGAAATTTTTGATGATTTTGCGTCTGACCCTGACCAATGGGTTGCGATTATCACAGGAGCGGGAGATCGGGCATTTAGCGCTGGAAATGATCTGAAGTACCAGGCGACCGGCGGCGACATGAGTGGCCAGCCAGCGTCAGGGTTTGCAGGTTTAACCTCAAGATTTGATAACCCCAAGCCAGTTATTGCCGCTGTTAATGGTGTAGCTATGGGCGGAGGTTTCGAAATTGCCCTCGCATGCGATTTGATCATCGCCTCTGACAATGCAATTTTTGCGTTACCTGAACCTCGTGTGGGGCTGGCGGCACTGGCGGGTGGTATTCATCGCCTTCCAAGAGAGATCGGCATGAAACAGGCTATGGGAATGCTATTAACCGGACGGCGGGTTAGCGCAGAAGAAGGTAAACAACTGGGTTTTGTAAACGATGTCGTGCCAATGGGTGAAGCGCTTGCCGGGGCGAAGAAGTGGGCCGAGCTGATTCTGGAATGCGCGCCCCTGTCCGTTCGTGGCAGTAAACAAGCTGCAATGGCTGGTATGAATGCAGAGTCGTTAGAAGCTGCTATCAAAGGCAAGTATGAGCAGATTCAGGCCATGTACAAAGGCTCTGATTTTGTAGAGGGCCCACTGGCATTTTCCGAAAAACGGGCGCCGAACTGGAAGGGCAAATAGCATTTTGTCATCACCTGACGTGAGAGAGTATCGTGCGTAGTTTTCTGATTTTTGTTCTTACTCTGCTCCCGGGTTTTGCCTTTGCCAGTGCCAGTGCAGAGGGTTCAGGATTCAATCTGGATATGACAACCCATTTTATGGGGTTTCTGGCATTAGGAATCTTTGTCGTCGCCTACTCCGTGGTGATGGCGGAAGAATTTATACACCTGCGTAAGAGTAAACCCGTCATTCTGGCGGCTGGAGCGATCTGGATTATCGTAGCGATTCTTGCGAAGAATTCTCCCGAGGGTTCGCATCATCTGGAAGAGGTTTTACAGCACAACCTTGTTGAGTATGCCTCTCTCTTTTTGTTCCTGCTGGTAGCGATGACCTACATTAATGCGATGACAGAGCGAAATGTCTTCGAGGCCTTGCGCTCATGGCTGGTCCGCAAGGAATTTGGGTATCGCAAACTGTTCTGGATCACCGGGATAATCGCGTTCTTTCTTTCCCCGATTGCTGACAACCTGACAACCGCACTGTTGATGGGGGCGGTCGTATTATCAGTTGGCGGCGGTAACCCGCGTTTTGTTGGGGTTGCGTGTATCAATATAGTCGTGGCCGCTAATGCTGGAGGTGCTTTCAGTCCCTTTGGTGACATTACTACACTAATGGTCTGGCAGAGCGGACATGCGGATTTTTTCGAATTTTTTAAACTGTTCATTCCGTCCGTGGTCAATTTCATTATTCCTGCAACGATCATGAGTTTTGCGGTTCCTGATGAGAACCCAAAAATAGTATCGGATGTAGTGTCAGTAAAACGAGGAGCATTCGTTATCTGCATTTTGTTTCTCTGCACTATTGCTACCGCCGTTTCCTTTGAACAGTTTCTTCATCTGCCACCTTTTCTTGGCATGATGACAGGTCTTTCCTACCTTCTGTTCTTTGGGTATTTCCTGAGGATGACCTCTCCGGAGGATCACCCGGATTTCGGCCAGTTCAATATATTCAACAAGGTATCGCAGGCTGAGTGGGATACCTTGTTCTTTTTCTTTGGCGTCATTTTTTGTGTTGGCGGGCTTGGTTTTATTGGTTACCTGGAAATCATGTCGGTCACCCTTTACGACGGTTGGGGGGCGACCAATGCGAACATAGCGATGGGCGTTATTTCTGCGCTCATCGATAACATTCCGGTGATGTTTGCCATCCTGACCATGAATCCTGATATGCCGCATTACCAGTGGTTGTTGATTACGCTAACGACCGGGGTAGGGGGTAGTTTGTTGTCGATAGGGTCGGCGGCCGGCGTTGCCTTGATGGGGCAGGCGCGAGGAATTTATACCTTCTTTGGTCACCTCAAATGGAGTTGGGCGATTGCGTTAGGCTACGCGGCCAGCATCTATACACACTATCTGGTAAACGGATAGGTGTTAGTAGAGCTGAGGGCTCTTAACGGCTGAGGGCTCCTGGTAAAAAAGCGCTCTAGCAGATAGAGAGTAGTTTCTCTGTGAAGCGGTTGTTGGTTTCGCGTAAGCTGGAACTGAGTAGCGACGCGATACCCATCAGTACCTTGTTGGCGATGGCGGGTTCTTCGTCATTGAGTTTGTTAAAATCTTCCCGTTTCAATACGATCAGTTTTAATGCGGTTTTAGCCCGGGCAGTAGCCGACCTTGGAGCCCCATCAATCAATGACATTTCGCCGACGGATCGGCCCTTTTTGAGCGTTGCAATGGTGTGTTTCGCCGTATCAAACTGCTTGATGACTTCAACTTCGCCGTCGACGATAAAAAACATGTAGCCACCGTGAGCGCCTTCCTTAAAAACGTAGGCGCCTTTCTCGTACTCGTAGTTAAACATGTACTTTTGAATGACCGGGTAATCAACCTCTTCCAGGAAGTTGAACACTTCAAGACGCGGTAACAGTTTCTCGATTGTCGAGCTCATTGGGTCTGCTATTTTCTTGATTTAGGGCAGGGTATCATGGCCCTCTTGTTCAATATTGGCAAGACTCAAGGAGATGGCGAATGACAAACGGTTTGCAGATAGGCGTGTTAACAGTATCTGATACTCGTACGCAGGAGAACGATACTTCCGGCCAGTATCTGTGTGATTCGCTGCAGGAAGAGGGGCATGTTTTGGCCCAGAGACAGATCGTTATCGATGACCTGTATCAGCTTAGGGCCGCTGTTTCCAACTGGATCGCCGACAGCGCTGTTGAAGTGATACTGGTGACTGGCGGGACGGGCTTCACCAGCCGTGACTCAACACCAGAAGCTCTCACGCCATTGTTCGATGTAGACATCACCGGCTTTGGAGAGCTTTTCAGGCAGCTTTCCTATGGGGAGATCGGTACTTCAACCATCCAATCCAGAGCGTTTGCGGGGATCGCGAACAATACGGTTGTGTTCTGTATGCCCGGGTCTACCGGTGCGTGTAAAACAGCCTGGACGGGGATCCTCAAAGACCAGCTGAACATAGAGCATCGGCCATGTAATTTTGCAGAATTAATCCGGAAGGGGAGCCATTAATTGTGTCCCTAAGAGCGGTTGATGAAGTGGTGGAGCAGTTACTGGGTTTGGTTAAGCCAACGGTAAAAACTGAGCTTAGAACAATCGATGAGGCGTTAAATTGTTGTACCGCCCAGGATATCCAGTCTCCGATTAATGTGCCTCCAGCCGATAACAGTGCAATGGATGGCTATGCGATCGCCTATTCAGATGCGAGCCCTCAGGCCAGCTACCGGGTATCGGCCCGGATTCCTGCGGGATACGTGGGCTCAAGATTAGAGCCCGGCACCGTCGGCGCAGATACCGTTGTTATGCAGGAAAACACAGAGTTGGTTGGCGACGAGGTGAAGCTTTTGTCGCTTCCCGATCAGTTCGAGAATGTAAGGTCGAAGGGACAGGATATAGAGGCTGGTGCTTTGATCATCCGTAAAGGAGATCGATTGTCGGCGAGAACATTGAGCCTGATTGCGTCCGTTGGGGTCGCAGAGGTTCAGGTGGCAACGCCCCTTCGAATCGCCATTATGTCTACCGGCGATGAGCTGGTTGAGCCAGGTAATGCCGTTGCGCCAGGCCAGATTTACAATTCAAACCGCTACGCGCTATCAGCTATGTTGCGCAATATGGGAATGGAAGTGGTTGATCTGGGGATCGTTGCAGATACCCCGGAGGCAACCGAGCGAGCACTGCTGGAAGCTGCATCGATGTCGGACTGTATTCTGACCAGTGGAGGCGTTTCCGTTGGGGAAGAGGACCATGTTAAGGCCGCCGTCGAAAAACTCGGCAAGCTTGAGCTATGGAAACTCTCTATTAAGCCAGGCAAGCCACTCGCCTATGGTGAAGTCCAGGGTGTGCCTTTTTTTGGTTTACCGGGGAACCCGGTATCAACGTTCGTGACCTTTCATATCGTGGCGAGGCAATACCTGCTTGCGATGCAGGGGTTTAGTGATTACGAACCCTTCTCTGTGACTGGCGAATCCGACTTTTCATTCAAGGGCGGAGGCCGGCGTGAATATTTGCGCGTCCAGATCCAGAATATAGAAGGCCAGACCAGGCTCTCGAAGTTCCCCAATCAGGGTTCCGGCATCATGACGTCTGTTGTATGGGCCGATGCTCTTGCTATGGTTGAAGCCGGCCAGGTTGTACAACCCGGCGACAGGCTTACGATTTATCCTATGGCGCTATGTTGATTAACCCTATGTTAGACTTATTTTTTTTATTCAAAGGCGAGTAATGGGCTTGATAGTACTTAGCACCATCCTGTCCATTGTACTGGGCAGTTGTGCCTGGTTGGTCCTTGGCGACAAGTTCCCTATGGGGAATGAGGTCAAATGGCCTGTGGCTAACAATATATGTGTTTATGCCGTTATATTGCTCCTTCCTGTTTACCTCACTATTTTCGTCATCTTTTCATTTAGTTAACGATGCAGCTATCTATTGATATTGACACGGTCAAGGGTTTCATTGATCCGGAAGAAGGGCGCGCCCTCTACCTGCATGCCCTGGAGGCAGGTGCACTCGGTCCCGTGCTGGAGGTGGGTAGCTACTGCGGTAAATCAACGGTTTACATTGGCGAGGCCTGCCGAAAGACCGGCGTCTCGCTTTATGCCATTGACCACCATAGAGGCTCAGAAGAACATCAGCCCGGTGAGGAATACCACGATCAGGATCTGTTTGATGGCAAGTCGGGTTTGATGGACACCTTTTGGGAATTCAGACAGACCATGAGGAATGCCTCGCTTGAAGATGTCGTTGTACCGATCGTCGCCTCGTCGCTGGTAGCGTCACGTGATTGGCATACACCTCTTGGCATGGTGTTTATTGACGGTGGACATTCCCTGGAAGCCGCCCGAACAGATTATCGTAGTTGGGCGTCACATGTGGTTCCAGGCGGCATCCTTGCCATCCATGATATTTTTCCTGATCCAAATGAGGGCGGGCAAGCGCCCTATGAAATACTCAAGCTGGCCCTTGCCTCAGGGTTGTTTGAAGAGGTTGACCGGGTAAAAACTCTGGGATTACTTCGCCGCCTTTAGACTTGTTCTACCAGCGCCAATCAATTTTTGCCTGGGCTTGCATCCTTCAATCCCTAATGACGTTAGCCATGGAAGCGTTCCGCGAAGATGTCACCACGGATTCGTTTCTAAACAGGTGGGCTGCCCCGGTTTTGTTCGACAATGCATCGGCGGCCATCAGTACTGCGCCGGCTGTCCAGGTTGGTTTCTCCAGGGGCCATAGCTCATCGTCCCGGTGAACATATCCGGTCCAGTAGGAACCATCTTCATCGCGAAACTGATGTAGCCAGCTGAACAGCTGGACCGCCTGTTGGTATTGTCCTGCCGTCAGTAGTGACATCACCAGTTCACAGGACTCGGCGACCGTTACCCAGGGCTCGTCGTTGACGCAGACACAACCGAGATCTCTTACGACAAACTCATTCCACCGGGACTTCAGATGATTCTGGGCAGCTTTTCCTTTGATGACGTCGGTGAGCACGGGGTAGAACCAGTCCATAGCAAATCGGCTTTTTGAATCCCATGTTCGGTCAAAGTATTCGGGGTGCTGTGAAATGGCGATACCGAGTCTGGCTCTGGCGGTCGCCCAGTGCGGTACCTCTTCTTCAAGGGTTGTCGCAATATTGAGCGCGCACTCCAATGATTTGTAGATGCTGCTGCACCCGGTGATCAGGGAGTCTTCCTGAATGCCAAGGGTTGTGTCTTCACACCAGTAGATCTGACCCTGGGGACCCTGCAGCCGGAGAACAAACTCCATTGCATCGCGGACGGTTTCCCATAGGTCGACAAGAAATTCGTCGTCGCCCGTCACAAGATAGTAATGCCAGATTCCAGTGGCCACATAGGCAACGAAATTTGACTCGGCGCGCGTGCCATCTTCAACTTTGCCGTTTTTGTATGCTGCCAGCCAGCTACCGTTTGGAAGCTGATTATTCTTCAGCCAGTTGAAAGCGGCTTTGGCTTGATCGAAGTGTCCACCAATCGTCAGCCCCATGGCTGATTCAATATGGTCCCAGGGATCCATAGGACCATCATCAAACCAGGGGATGGCGCCATCTGCGTCCTGTGTTTTTGCGATGTAGTCTGCGGTGCCGGAGAAGTAGTCATCAGGGAAAAAACCCATGGACACGTAAACCTGGGTCATGCTGCATCCACCTTTACTGTTTTTACAAAATACATAACAACGCTTTTACCCATGATTGGGTTAAGCAATTTATCCAGCCACCTGGTGATCCAGGGCTGTTTCATCAGGTCCCAGGTCAGGAACTCGTGATACTTGTCCACGATCCATGCATTAGGTTCACCTTCTTCTCGCCAGAAGAGACATTTCAGCCACCAGTACGGCACATGAAGCGAGTGTGCATGGTGCTTGTCATAAAAAATGAATCCCTCTGATTCTATATCGCGGCGAAGCTGGCGTGCGTTGAAGATTCGTATGTGGCCGCCGTCCATTGCATGGTAGGCATCGCTGATCTGCCAGCAAACCCATTCCGGGAAGTATCGCGGCACACTGATAGCGGCGACACCACCGGTCTTTAACACCCGGGAAATCTCTTTGAGAACGGCCTCGTAGTTAGGGATGTGTTCCAGAACCTCGGAACAGATAACCTTGTTGAACGCTTCGTCTTCGAAGGGAAGGTGTTCGCCGTTGGCGGCCGTGATGACCAGGCTTTTATCAAGGTTGTTGGGCTCGACAAACTGTTCGAATCGTTCCTGGGTGATTTTCAGGTCTGCTAAAGAGAGGTCAATTCCGACGGCGTCCAGGTTTTTTTCTATATAGGCAGAGATGGCATGCCTACCCTCGCCGCACCCCAGATCCAGCAATCGTTCATTCTCCGTGAGGCGCATTTTTGAAAAATTGATTGTTTGCAGGGACATCAGTTATTTACCTTTCCAGAGATCACGTCGCGATAGAGTTGCACCATGTCGCCCGAGGCGACTTCCCAGCTGAACAGGTCAAGTATTCTTGCCCGTCCTTTTGCTGCCAGGGAGTGTTTGAGATTTGAATCAGTGAGCAGTGTCCTGATCGCATCAGCCAGCGCGAGATGGTCCCGCGTCGGAACAGTGATACCCGCATCGCCGACAACTTCAGGCAGTGCACCGCCGTTTGTTGAAATGACCGGGACGCCGCAGGCCATGGCTTCCCCTGCTGGTAGACCGAAGCCTTCGTAAATTGAGGGAACAACCGCGCAGGATGCATTCGCGTACAGTTCGGCAACTTCCTGTGAACTCAGGCCTGAGTGAAAGTGAATCCGGCTTTCTAACCCGAGCTCTTTGATAAGCTTTGCCGTTGTACCGTCTTCTTTCAGCTTGCCCAGGACCGTTAGTTTCAGCTCTGGTATTTCGTCAGTCAGGATCGAAATTGCCCGGATAAGATAGTCCAGTCCTTTTAGAGGAACATCAGCAGATGCGGTTGCCATGACGTTGAACTCATCCGGCTCAATGCTGGGAATTGGTCTGAACATTCCTGTGTCGATGCCATTGTGAACGATGTTGAGTTTGGTCTCGCTGATACCGAAATCGGTGGCAATATCCTGTCTTGATGCGCGTGACACGGTGACCAGGTTATCGAGTTGCCGAACGACTTTCTTTTGCATCTTAAGAAATGAATGCCACCGCTTAATCAGTAAACGTAGTTTCCAGGTGTCGGCGCTCTGCAGGGCAATCCGAAGGTCGCTGGTAATCGGGTGGTGGATAGTGGTGATCACGGGCACGTCCATTTTCTGGAGCTGGAGCGTTCCGTAGCAGAGGCTTTGGTTGTCGTGGACGATGTCGTAATCAGGCTGGTGTCGCTTGAAATATTGAACCAGCCTTCTCCCAAATGTATAGGGTTCTGGAAAACCACCGGTGAGCATGCTGAACCATTCAAAAAAATCGGTGTATGACAGCAGGTGTTTTGGCAGGAGTGCCGTGATGTGGTTGTCGGCTTCAAACAGGTTCAGGCCGGGTAGCTTGATCAAACGGACCCTTTCGTCGAGTTCAGGGTAGGGCTCGCCCGAGATGACATCGACCGAATGGCCTGCATCTACAAGGGCTTTGCTGAGGAATTTGATGTAGATTCCCTGGCCACCGCTATAAGGATTGCTTCGGTAGCCCAGCAAGCAAATCTTAAGCCTGGGCTCCTTTACGACACGCAATACGGGTGGACGCTGATCGGCGGCCAACATCTGATGGGTACTTCCAAATAAAAAGGAGCGGAATTCTACGAAGTTTGAGCTTTAATTGCTAATTAGCCGTCCTGGAGCCAGCGGGTCGGATATCAGCCGTGCGCCTGCCAGACTCACGCTTGTCATTTTCGGTGATTTCCTTGATCTTGAAGACGCTCTCGGCTTCGTTGCGTCGTTCGTCTGATTCACGGCGTTCTGGCCCATAGGCCGGGGCCTCATGCTCTTCTGTAAACACATTGGCATAGAGGTTGGCGACCCATTGTTGGCCCTCCTGGGTACGGCGTAACAATCGGACACCCTCTGCGATGAAGGGTGTTACTACTTCCCAGAAAAATCTGGGATAGCCTTCGCGGAGGTCCGCAGCCGTGGTGTAGCCCATTTTCGCTGCCTGGCCGGTTTCCTTGAATTCAGCGAACAGAGAAGAGATCTTTCTGTGGTACTGCGGATCGCCCAGCTGACCGATCAGGTCTGCAGCTCTAATGAGCCCTGGAAAATCCTCTGATTCCTGGTGATCTTCTTCGGTCGGAACAGGAAATCTTGTGCGTTCGATATTTTCACAGATAACGTTGGTGTCGATTCGACCTTCGGCTTCGAACCTTTCATTGATATACAGTTTCGCGCGGTCAACGTGGTAGGGCGTGAGTGATGCATCGGTTGACCCTGGCGCAGGCGCAATGGTGTCGTAGTCCAGATTAATGGCGTAGCGACCACTTCGGTCGGCGCGGCAAATCCCTCTGACATAACCAATATCATGGTTTAGAAGCGATATGACGAAGTGCACCCAGTCGTTTGCGTTGACTGATCCTTCAATCAGGATCTTGCCCCGAAGAATTTCAGTTCCCACCATGGTGACCATCATGGTGTGATTGGCGTCATGATAAGGCGCATCACTATTGGCGATAATCTCGAGCGCATTTCGTGAGTTTGCGACGATCAACTGGATATCGGATTCATTATTACCGTACATGTTGACGTATTGCTCCACGAGCTCGTCTACAAAGGCTTCAATGACGACTGACGATGGATTAAACATATGATGGGTTCAATATTGAAGGGTTAAACATAACGGCTCATTGATCTTACCTCGATATGATCAGTCAATCATTTTGTCCACTCAGTAACTCCAGTCAAGCCAAATCTCGATTCAGAAAACGTGCGGGCGCAAATGGCGACTGAACGGTCAAAGTGAGTGATTTTTGCTCAAAATGAGTATACATTGAAAATCCTTCATTCAAACCGTCGTTTACCGGTGAATGAAGCGTTTTCTGAAGTGAATGGCTCTGACGTGATTGTTCCTGAACTGAATGGTAAAGGTTGTGATTGAACTCCGACACCTTAAAACACTGGTGGCACTACGCGATACCGGAAGCCTGGTTGAAGCTGCAGAAAGTCTCTTCCTGACACAATCTGCCCTGTCGCACCAACTCAAGGATCTTGAAGACCGGCTTGAGTGCTCGCTCTTCGTGCGTAAAACAAAACCTCCACGATTCTCTTCCGCAGGAAGACGGCTGCTCAATCTTGCCGACGAAATTTTGCCTATGGTGAAAAGTGCCGAGCGGGATATCTCTCGACTTGCCGGCGGAGAAGTTGGACGGCTGCATATCTGCATAGAATGTCACAGCTGTTTTCAGTGGCTGATTCCCTGTCTTGATCTTTATCGCGCTAACTGGCCTGAGGTAGAACTGGACCTTTCCGGGGGTTTTAGTTTTGCGCCACTGCCTGCACTGGTCCGTGGTGATCTGGATCTGGTCATTACGTCGGACCCGGTTGAGTTGCCTGGTATTACCTATATTCCATTGTTTAGTTACGAAGCAATGCTGGCACTTTCCAATGATCATCGTCTGGCCAACCATTCTATGGTGTTGCCGGATGACCTTGAGTCAGAGATGTTGATCACCTATCCGGTCGATCGTGATCGCCTTGATATTTTTACACGCTTCCTCGAACCAATGGACGTTGAACCTGCCAGTGTACGAACCGCCGAACTGACACCGATGATGATTCAGCTGGTGGCGTCGGGAAGAGGCGTGACCTGTCTACCCAACTGGGCCCTGACTGAGTATCTGGCGCAGGGAACGGTGATGGCTAAAAAGCTCGGTGAATCCGGTTTGTGGTGCACGCTCTACGCCGCGATTCGTGAAGATCAGCGTGAAATGGCGTTTATGCAGGACTTCCTGAATACCGCGATTGAAACGTGTTTTTCAAATCTGAATGGAATCAAAGCGGTCCAGGCTAGCTAAGTTCTGTCCAACCAAACAGTCCTTGCTTAGCAGGATCTAAAGCGCTTAAATACTGTGAGTAATTGAGAACGTGCCGGTAGTTCTACCCAGGGGGAACACCTTGCACGCCGAGTGGCACCCTGATCGTAAAAGGAGGTGATCCCATCAATAGTCAGTCAACTGGGGGAGCCTCCGAGTTAACATAACTCGGAGATTGTTCCCCTTACGAAGACAGGGCCCCGCGGAGATTCTTCGCGGGGCTTTTTCATTTCCGGGAGCTGCCTTTTTCAGCGACAAGCTGGATTAACCATAAGCGTTAAGGGGCAAGTCTCAACTGACCGCTTTTATGGAATGAGCTGGGTGGTTCGCCACTCGTCATCAATCAGAGTATACCGACGTCGATCGTGGATGCGGTTAGGCATATTGAGATCAAGCATTTCGATGACTTCCGGGCGTAGCAGGATCCCTGCTGCCGATTCCGGTGTTGCGATTTCATCTTCCGGGTGCTCTGTCTTTAATCCCTGGATGTGATTAACCAGGTCGTCTCTGGAGTCAATCTCACTGCTTTGCGGTCCAAGAGTCTGGTAGGTGTAATCCATGTACTTGCTGCCAGCGGGGCGTCGATGCCAGTTCTGCTCGATGACCGAAGGGTCGAGTTCCTCTATCAGCCCATTGATGCGGTATTGTGTCTGGCTGTTGGTATACCAGAGGAGCATTTCCGCCTGTTTATTCTCCTGTATCGTGGACCACTTGGGGCTTGTCTTGTTCACAAACAAGGTGAATCCGTCAGCGGTAACGTCTCGCAGTACTAACGTTCGAACAGAAGGCCTGCCCGATTCAGATAACGCCAGGAAACATAGATCCGCGTTCGGATCATCGTGATTGCGGGCGTCCTGCCGATCCGCCTGAATGCGTTCGATTGGGTTCATCAGTCAATGGTATCCGGGTCAAAGTCGTACACGCCAAGCGTAAAGTCGGCGGGGGGTGTTTCCTTATAAAGCGTCATCCACAGGTACAATCTTCCGTGGGCTCCGCCCAGCAAGGCGTCCCTTATCAGTCCATCCTCGTCGGCTTCGATAGCATTTTTCAGCAAACGCTCGAAATTGAAAATGAAACTATCTGTATGCCTTGTGCGAATTTCGGTGCCATATAAAAGTTTGTAGGCATAGCGTTCTCCTTTGGAAAATCGCATCTGTAGCAGCGAACGGCTGAACCCTTCCGGGTCGGTGTTATTGAGGGATCCCCAGAGTTCCGCGATGCGTTCTTCAGATACCTGACCATTGTCTCCCGCACCCCCCTGGCTGGACAAAAACAGGAATGCAGCGATAGCGCCGAGCTGTTGTTTCACACTTTCTGCGGTTTGCAGAAACGATTGTTTCCTGGCGTGCATCTCTGATGCGCGAATAGCTTCAGACTGAATGACTGCCTGCTCGGCGGATTTTTGAATTTCGACGTACTGCATCTTGATTGCGTCAGTGTTCTGCATCAGTTCTTTCTTTTGCAGGAAATAACCAATGACCAGCCAGAGAAATGCGAGTGGTGCAAAGGCGCCTTCCAAAAAATTGCCGAGCGTTTGAATCGGCGCGTTGCCGATATTGGTCCAGCCTATGCCGTTAGCCACATACAATGACAGGAGCACCAGCCATGTTGTGGTGACGGTAAGACCGAGCCAGATTCTCCAGTCGGGACCGGAACCCATGCCGTGTAACCGGAAGGGTTCCTCTTTGACTACGTGCTGAATGTGACTGTTATTTATATCGTTCATAACGACACCTCAATGCTTCTGTTATCCAGCCGTGATCCAACTGTTAGTCGGCGGACAGGTCTCCGGTCAGGGATTTCCGCTGCGATATCTCGATCCAGTTATTGTCGGGATCCGTAATGAAAGATATACGGGCTGTGCTGCCTAGTGTAACCGGTGCGGTTCCTTCCAGGGCACCTCTTTCTAGCGCATCCGCATGCTCATTGTCGACTTTGAACACCTGAACCGTGATATAGCGATACCCAGCGCCCTTCATGCCACCGCCCAGCGGCGCGTCTTTATCTTCTTTTAGCAGGAACACAGTGGTGCCCCATCTGAAACTCGAATCTGTCAGCTGCTGCGCCTGCAAGCTGTCGGCAAAGAACCGTCGCGCTGCATCAAGGGACCTGACAGTCATTCTTATACCGATGTTTGTAACGCCGTAGGTTCCAGCAGGAACCAGGGTTACTTTGTTTCCCTCCGGGTCCGTCAGGGCCTTTTCCTTGGAAACCTTAGCTGCGATGAAGAGTTCCCGGTAACCGCTGGGATTGCTTTGGGGAAGAGGGTCTCTGACGTGATTCAACTTAAAAATTGATCCATTAAGTTGCAGGCGGTGCTGGTGAACGCCACCACCGGCTTTCAGCAGTTCGTCGTAGGGCAAACCAATTGTCTGGGTCCAGAATTCAAGCATGCCCTCGAGGTGGTTGGTGTATATGCCTATGTCGATACAGTCTTTCGCGAGTTTCATTAGGTAATCCTAATTGGATCGGTTGGAATACGTTTCGCGTGCGATCTCCGCATTACTGGCGTTAAGCACAACGGTGGTTTCTGTTTCATCATAAGTGACAATTGCTTCGATAAACTCATGCCATTCGTAATCGGTCTGAACCGAGCTTGAGAGCCTGAGTGTTCCTGACAGTGGCGTGAGAGATTCGTGCATTCGTTGAATATTGTTGATAAAGAGCCGTGCGGACCGGTTGCTGTCAAGTTCAACTCGCAGTGCAGCATTTCTGTATTCGACTTCCAGTGCAGGCATTTGGATAATCTTTCGTTTTGGATGGGTAGATAGGCCTCACATTATATCGAATCAGGCGCCCGTGGCGTATTTCCGTTCAATTAAGGTATGATGGCGCCGCTTCAGAACCCAGTATTTGCAGTAAAAGGAAGGAGAAACCATGAGCCAGAATGAAATAAAAGAAACCGCCCAGGAAATCGCAGATGGCCTTAAAAGGCTTGGCCCTAACCGGGTTGTTGCCTTATCCGTTCATGTTTCAAAAGATTTGATCGAAGAGTTGGAGATAAAGGCCAATAAGCTTGTTTCCCTCTTGGAATCTGCAAGCTAGACCAGTCCTTACAGCCTTCTTAAAAACATGTTTCAGGTTCAACCACTAACAGGTGCTATCGGCGGAGTTGTGCAGGGTATTGACCTTTGCCAGCCCATCGATGAGGCAGCATTTTCGTTCCTGCAGGAAGCGCTGCTGGAATACGAGGTGCTGTTTTTCCGTGACCAGCCGATGAGTCCGGAGAATCATGCAGCTTTTGCCAGCCTTTTTGGCCAGCCACAATTGCATGAAGCCTATGACCATGTGGATGGATACCCGCAGTTAACGATTCTTGAAAATGATCGGGATCGGCCCTCAAAAATTGAAATGTGGCACACCGATATGACATTTCGGCCTTGCCCACCCATAGGGTCAATACTGCATGGTGTCAGCATTCCTCCGAAGGGTGGTGATACGTTATTCGCCAGTATGTCCGCGGCTTACGAGGGGTTATCTGGCAAGATGCAGTCGCTGCTCTCAGGTTTGACTGCGATCCATGATTTTTCTTACGGGTTTCGAGAAAGCCTTGAAGAGCCCGGCGGCGCAGAGCGTCTTGCGGATATGGTGGCGGAGAATCCATCAGTTGAGCATCCGGTGATACGTACTCACGCGGTCTCAGGTAAAAAAAGCATTTTCGTCAATTCACTGTTTACGGTTCGAATCAAAGGCATGCAGTCGAAAGAGAGCCGGGCACTGCTCGATTTTCTGTACTCACACGTGACGACACCTGAGTACACCTGTCGCTTTCACTGGGAGCCCAACTCAGTTGCCTTCTGGGACAACCGGATTACGCAGCACAAACCGGTCAACGATTACTGGCCTGCCCACCGAAAGATGCAGCGAATCACCATTGATGATGGCCTGCGGCCAGTTTAGACAAAGAGTGAGCTAGCGACTGAGCTGAGGCAACAAGTCCTTCAATGCTTCGATGAACGCCAGCGGTTGGTCCACGAATACGTGATGGTAGGCATGCGGGACGGCTCGAATCAGCGTTGAGTCAAGGATTGACCCCAGCCCATCTGCAATAGCGGGGGGGAAGAAACGACTTTTCTCACCATAGATAAAACCCACGGGTATTTGCATCCCTCGTACCATATCCGCAGCCGCGGGGAATTCTTCCGCTAGCGACATTTTGGCGAACACGGCTCCGTCCAGTTTGAATTTGAATCCCTTCGGTGTTTCCTGAAGCGAATATCCAGCGATGTAATCCAGGATGAACTTGTTGTCGCATGGCTGTGGGGGGCGAAGCCTGAAACGTCTTTTTCCCTGTTCAAGGGATTCATAAAACCGGGGTCTCACCTTTGGCATCGGTATTGGTTCACGCGATGACTTTTTCGCTGGTAGCGCAGAATCAATAATAACGATGCTTTTGAGTTGATCCGGGTAAAGGTGCGCAGCGATACGCGTCATGGTCCCACCAAAGCTGTGACCCACGACAATACATGAGTTCAAGCCGGCTGCCTTAATACAGCTGACAATTTCCTGCGCAAAGAGTGCGGCGGAGTATTCCTCCCGGTGATCACTGTCGCCCGAACCACTGTTATCGATTGCAACAACGTCGTAGTCCGAGATGAAGGCAGGCGCAATAAAGTCCCACCAGTGGGCATGGGCTGCGTGGCCGTGGACGAATAACAGGCCTGGTTTACCGGGGTTCTTCCAGTGCTGGTAAGCGATGGTGGCACCTTCAACCTGGCAGGAGTGCTGCTTCGGCTTCACGCTAATGTATTGCTTGAACCAATCAGGTTGCACGATTTGGAGCCTTGAGAGAAACCGCGAGTATACCCGTTGGCCGAAGTTTCCTGAAAAACCGGGGTTTGAATACCTGCGCCCAAATGAGTGCGTCAATACAGTGCGGTGCCGGATCCGGGTGCATTATTCCGGTGCGATATTCCAGCGAAAAATTGAAAGTTTGCACCGAACAAGGTCAAAACAGACCTGAAACCACCAAAACCCGGTGATTTTTCCGCTTCCCCTATTTCTGGCATCAACTTTGCTATTAGACATGTCGGATATTGCAACTTTTAAAACCTTCGGAGGGGTCATTGTGGATCAATCACTAGAGCTTCAATACGCACTAGACACATTTTATTTTCTTGTATGCGGTGCACTTGTTATGTGGATGGCGGCTGGTTTCGCCATGCTGGAAGCGGGTCTTGTCCGCTCAAAGAACACCGCAGAAATTCTGACAAAGAACATGGCGCTTTTTGCCATCTCTTGCATCATGTATCTCGTTTGTGGATACGCCATTATGTACGGCGGGGGAATCTTCCTCACTGGCATCGAGCTTGATGGTGCAGCGACGGCGGAAGCATTAACAGAAACAGTCCTGGCTGAATCCAGGGAAGAGGGCTTTAGCGGCGGTTCAGTCTATTCAGATGCCTCAGACTTTTTCTTCCAGGTCGTTTTCGTTGCCACGGCAATGTCGATTGTCTCTGGTGCCGTTGCTGAACGGATGAAGCTCTGGGCGTTCCTGGCGTTTGCCGTCGTGATGACCGGTCTGATCTACCCAATGGAAGGATCATGGACCTGGAATGGCGACGACGTTTTTGGCCTGTATAACCTGGGTGACCTTGGATTCTCTGACTTTGCAGGGTCCGGCATCGTTCACATGGCGGGCGCCTCTGCTGCACTGGCTGGCGTTCTTTTGCTCGGCTCACGAAAGGGCAAGTATGGTCCTGAGGGACAGGTGTATGCGCTTCCAGGTGCTAACCTGCCGCTTGCGACACTCGGTACCTTCATCCTCTGGATGGGATGGTTCGGATTTAACGGTGGTTCTGTGTTGAAGCTGGGCGACATTTCGAATGCGAACGCCGTTGCCATGGTATTTCTTAACACGAATGCAGCTGCTGCCGGAGGCGCTATCGCAGCGCTCATTACGGCACGTATTATGTTCGGTCGAGCTGATCTGACAATGTTGCTGAATGGCGCACTAGCCGGTCTGGTGGCCATTACTGCGGAACCTTCAACGCCTACTGCGCTTCAAGCAACACTCTTCGGTGCTGCCGGCGGTGTGCTGGTTGTGTTCTCAATCGTCTTCCTCGACAAGATCAAGATTGATGACCCTGTAGGTGCAATCTCTGTACACGGCACCGTCGGCCTGCTTGGTCTGCTGCTGGTACCACTCACCAACGACGGTTCGACGTTCATTGGACAGATTGTTGGTGCACTCACGATCTTTGGATGGGTGTTTGGTGCCAGCTTTATTGTCTGGTTCGTCCTGAAGCTGGTGGTCGGTATCCGGGTGACAGAAGAGGAAGAATTCCAGGGCGTTGATGTCACAGAGTGTGGTGTAGAGGCCTACCCCGAATTTGTAAGGACCTAAACCTCCTCCCTCGGGCTGGGTTTCCGAAAGGAGGCCCGGCCCCCTCCTTTCCCTTTAGGGGTCATCGAAAG
>JABBBA010000263.1 GCA_018607685.1 K189A clade bacterium
ATCGATGGACATGGCACTACCGCAAACACGCATCATTATCGACAGGGACCGCGCCGGTGATCTGGGCGTTAATATGAATGACATTGGCGTGACGCTGGCCACGTTCCTGGGCGGTAACTACGTCAACCGGTTTGCTCTGCAGGGAAGAAGCTACGAAGTGATTCCCCAGGTAGCCAGATCCTTCAGAGGCGATCACCGTCAGCTGGATGAATACTATGTCCGCGCAGCATCCGGGGACCTGGTGCCCCTGTCCGGCCTCGTGTCCTACGAAACCGTTATCCAGCCAACCAGCCGTAGACAATTTCAGCAACTCAACTCAGTCACCATCAGCGGTGTCATGGTGCCCGGCGTCACACTGGGCGAAGCGATGCAGTTTATGGAAACCGAGGCAACAGCGTTCCCAAGGGAATTCAGCTTCGATTACATCGGTGAATCGCGTCAGCTAAAACAACAGGGCAGCGCCCTGATACTGACGTTCTTCCTGTCGTTGCTGGTGATTTACCTGGTGCTCGCGGCACAATTTGAAAGCTGGCGGGATCCGCTGATTATTTTGATTTCAGTACCCATGTCGATCGCGGGCGCTATGATTTTTATCACCCTTGGCTTTGCCAGTTTGAATCTGTATACCCAGGTCGGACTTATTACCCTGATCGGGCTGATCGCCAAGAACGGGATACTGATTGTTGATTTTGCCAATCGAATGCAGGAAGAGCGGCACCTGTCAAAACTTGATGCGGTACTGGAAGCAGCCTCGGTTCGACTGAGGCCTATCCTTATGACCACGCTGGCCATGCTAATGGCCATGGTGCCACTACTTATTGCCTCTGGACCCGGCGCTGAAAGTCGATTCCAGATTGGTCTCGTCATCGCAACCGGTTTGGGTATCGGGACATTGTTTACCTTGTTTGTCGTTCCCGCTTTCTACCTGATGCTGGCAAAGGATCGATAAGACGGTTGTCACATCGATCCCCTCTCGCTAAGTTTGTCGCTACATTGACCATTCAAATGAGAACGCCACACCCATACCAGGATCTTCCTGAAAAGTGGTAACACCGTCCTGTTCGATCTCGATGGATTCGTCAAGCAGGTTTCGCGCCTTCAGCTGCAGGATGAACTGATCACGAGGATACCAGCTGTATGTCAGATCAAGAGAATGAAAAGGTTGCTCAAAATGGTCAGGTGACCCACGACGACCCGCAATAAACAGCCTTTCACCAAACACGTTATAGCTAAGCGTGGCGGAATGTTTCGTATCATGTGAATCAAATCCAACCAGGAAATTTGCTACATAATCCGAAGCACCGGCCAGCTCACGGGTGGGGTTGGTCGGCGCGTCTGCTGCACTGCCTGCTTTGAGTTCAGAATCCTGGAGTGTGAGGTTTCCCTGTACAAAAAACTGCTCCCAGAACTCCCCTAAAAACCCCATGCTCTTCAGGCCTTCGATCTCCATACCATAAACCTCACCGGATTGAGCATTGATGATCTCTCGTGAACGGTTTGTGTCACTGGCTGCGGATTCAAAAAACTCAATGGGATTATCAATGTCCTTGTAGAACAGGCCAACACTCAGGTTATCTCCATCATTGAAGTACCACTCCGCACGAAGATCATAGTTCGTCATTTCCGCCGGTGTAACCGATGGATCTCCATCCGTCAGGAATCCCGTACGAGCATCTATATAGCTCGCATCAGTAATCTCGCGCAGGTCAGGCCTCACAACGGTTTCACTGTAACCAAATCGCAGCTGGAATATTTCCGCCCACCATTCGGTCATATAAATCAGGGCCAGTGAGGGGTAGTAATCATCCTTGGTGAAAACACCATTAGCCAGCACATCCGGATCGGATGAGACTTGCGGGTTACTGATGCTGTTGGCGTAAATATTCCAATCCAGCGCCACCTGCCTGTAGTCTTCCCACCTTACCCCAGCTGTCACACGCACGGTGTCATTCCAGGTCCAGTCAACATTACCAAAGGCGGCATCTGTTTGCGTGACAGCGATGTAGCTCTGGTTGTTGGTCCCTGTAACATCAAACAAAAAGTTGTTGGCAGTATTCTGGATGTTTTCTGACGAAAACACCTCGCCCAACGGGCCCTCAAGAATTGTTGGGGATTCTACTGACAGTGCACCAAGACTGAATTGAGACTGTTTATAGGTACGCACTTTCTCAGTATATTCCCAGCCCGCCGAGAAGGTAATTGATGAAGAGGCTGTCTCTATTGGCCAGCTGAACTTACCGCCATAGTTCTCAACCTCATCATCCAGATCCGTAAAACGATAGTCCGCGGCCGCGCTATCGGTAGTCACGTTGGAACTAATGACTGCGCCAGAGGCGAGGTCTGTCACCGTCTCCGAAGAAACATTCAGCTCGTTGGGGATATCAGTGAATGCCCTGGCATCAGAATAGTACCAGTCATACTGTAAACCCTCAGGAATGAAGGCAAAATCCAACCAGGGAACAATTTCCCGGGTGGCGCTGCCAAACTGGTGCGATCCCTTCACCTGATTGACGATCATCTCCCGCTCTTCGTACTTTATGCGCTCATCACGAAATCCCAGACCGTCAGACAATTCCCGGTTTTCATTAAAGAAGTCGATAACCGCAACCTCGTCGTCAGTATTACGAATAAAAAGAGTCGTAGTTGATATCTCATGGTCATCGGTATATCTGACACCCATATTCAGGTTACCGGTGATGTTTACCGAGTTCGTGCTTTCCTGTTCACGCTCGAACCTTTCCTGCGGAAAACGAAAGTTTCGCGCCAGGGTTTCGGTCTTTCGCCATAACGTGGAGTAAGCACCACCCAGCAAAAAACCAGCTTCCCATTCATCATTCAACAGAAAATTGTTTCCAATGCTGCCTTTAACACCCCAATCCGGGTCGTCGCTTTCCCGCTCGATGGATACATCTCGATTAAGTTCGGTTGCCAGATCCCTGTTA
>JABBBA010000219.1:0-2108 GCA_018607685.1 K189A clade bacterium
ATAGTGCCCGTATCCTGGTTTACGCGATTGGCCACATAATCAATATGGCCCGTTTCTGAATACTCGGAGTTATCTGCCATCTCCAGCTTGACCAGCATCTTGGGGGCCTCTTCACCCTTGTCACGGTATTTATCACCAATCGCCACATAGCCCAGATAGACTTGCTCACTCACCTGGAAGAACGCCTGCATGGGGTCAATGCTCACCAGCGAGGTCAACACGCCAACATCAGGGCCGATCAAATCACCCGGGCTGAATTGACTGCGATCAATACGGCCATCGATGGGTGCCTTGATCGTGGTGTAGCCCAGATTAACCTTTGCTGCCTCCACTTTTGCCTCGGCGCCTTCAAGATCAGCCGCCGCAGTTAGCTTCTTGGCTTCTATTTCATCCATTTCAGCCGCGGAAATTGCGCCCTTGGGTAGCAATTCCTTGCCCCGTAAAAAATTTCGCTCTGACACCGTGACCGCTGCCTTGGCGGCGGCCAGATTAGCCTTCGCCTGGGACAAATCCGCTTCATACTGGGCAGGATCAATTTGATAGAGCACGGCACCCTTTTTAATCAGGTCGCCCTCTTTAAAATTCCACTCTTTCAGATAGCCGGTCACCTGAGCCTGGATTTTCACATCCTCCGGGGCCTGAATACGTCCTACATAGGAGGCAGAAGCCTTATAGGGAACTAATTTGGCCTGGTCGACAATGACTTCAACCGCTTGCGGTGGCGGCGCTTCATTACTGCAGGCAAAAAGTGTCAGCAGGACAGGGACAAACAGCAGGTGTAGGGGTTTCAAGATCGGACGCTCCTTCATTTATTGGTTGTGCACGTATTGATCGCGCACGCTTGGCACTCTAACAGAGCGCTACGGGCCATTCAATTGACGGGGATCATTAAAAAAGGCCGTACCCCAAAGGGATACGGCCTTTTAGATTAACCAGGAAAACTTACTGGCTGTTTTCAACCATATAGTCGACGGCGAACTGTACTTCTTCATCGGAACAACTCATACAACCGCCCTTGGCAATCATACCGGTTCCGGCCAGGCCATTAATGCCGCTGTCATAGAGCACATCAGTACCCTTGGCAATACGGTCACCCCAAGCAGCTAAATCACCCACTTTAGGCGCGCCGCCTGCACCTGTACTATGACAGGCCATACAAGCAGCATTATAAACGTCCTCACCAGACCTCGGGCCACTACTGGCCACGGCAACCACTGTGCCACAATCCGCATCACCCTGGACGCATACCTTACCAACAGGCTCAAGGCGCTCAGTCACCGCCGCTTGTTGTTTTTCAGTCAGCGCGAAGGCGGTCAAACTTGCCAGTGCTGCCACGACTACCAGGCCTGCTTTCAGGCCTGCTTTAACGTTATCTGTTTTGATCACTCTCGATGTCCTCTTAAGCCGTGCCGGATATGCCGACGCTAATACTGGCGCGGATTATAGCCAGTTTCTTGCCCAAGCGGAAATTTCCCCGCCTTTTTGTTGCGATTCGCTTAGACACAATCAAGATATACATCCATCCAACCCCGATCATGGACGAAATCGCTGATCACAGGTATGATGGCGCCGCCTTCCGCCTGTAGCTTTTATGCCCGATGTTAGGGTACCGCTGGATAGAGTAGTGGCCTCCGACAAATGCGTACGAGCATTTGCAACAAGGAGCTCTGCGACGCTGGCCAAAGCACTTCGTGGGCCACGCTGAGCCCCGAAGGGGTGACAATGGCCCAAAGGCCAGTGTCATTAACCCATTGGTCACAAACTGCGACGCAGTTTCGAAGCTGGCACTGACGGAAATTGCACGACCATACCCTCTGGGTATGTAACAATTTACCGAGTTACCCGCCTGTAGCTCAGCTGGATAGAGTAGTGGCTTCCGAAGCCATTGGTCACAGGTTCGAATCCTGTCAGGCGGGCCATATACTGAAGAACCCGCCTTGTGCGGGTTTTTTAGTATATGGGTTACCTGATGTGGTGAGAGCCTGTTGGTTCGACAAACGTGCCACTGCAACGTTTGGAACGAGCGACCCAGGTCGCGCAGCCCCAACGGGGTGAAAACAGCCCTTAGGCTGGTTTTATCAACTCCTCTTCTGGGCACCATATATAGA
>JABBBA010000219.1:2118-2937 GCA_018607685.1 K189A clade bacterium
AGCCGGAGCTCGTATCACGAGCGGAGACAGCGCCCGCCTTCTAGGGCGACCCGAAGGGTGAGCCACAAATGGCGAATACAAATTGCGCCAGCAATTTGAACAAGGAGCAAAGCGACGCTGGCCAAAGCACTTCGCGGGCCACGCTGAGCCCCAAAGGGGTCAATACAGCCCTTAGGCTGAATTGATTAATCCTGTCAGGCGGGCCATCTCTACAACAACCCCAAAACTCACAAAGCCAACTTTTTCAACTGAGCATTCAACGCCTTATCGATATCCATCTCCCACTGCGCTTTATTGCTTGAAACTAGCTGCTCAAGAAAAGCGTTCACAGGAAATTCAATAACACCACAGTCTGCTACCACCGTCGGTATGGGCAGGGTCACTTGGGATTTTGTACGAATAGCGCCGGCTGTAAAATCGGGCTGCACATCAACCCGGGCCATCGTCTTAAACTTAGCGCGACAAATAATCGGCGAATTAAGCAAGCCCGCATTACCTTCCATCTCAGCTCTCAATGGTAGCGACACTGACATATCGTTTTTATCGCTTTTAAACACAGGAGTACCGTTTCGGAAAATACGAATCGCATAAGTACCCCCTGTCCAGGGTTGGTCACGCGCCTCATGTACCATCGCGGGTATTTGTTTATCCATTATTTTTGTTAGTAGCCGGTCTGTGGCCGTATCAGCCGCCACACAAAAAGGCATTGCCGCTGAAATAAAACTCAAAATCACGATAGTAAAAACTTTCATCAATTTACCTTTTTGCCTTTCAATTATAATTCCCAGTCTACTCTGCCTGGCGCCCCTGGCCCCAGAG
>JABBBA010000151.1 GCA_018607685.1 K189A clade bacterium
GGATAGTGGGTTGGTCTCGTGGATGGCTGATTCGATTGCGGCCATAGTCAGTTCCGCATCACTGGCGGCGACACTATAAAGAGCACTCACGATGACCTGCTCGATTTCTGCGCCGGAGAAACCGTCGGAAATATCTCCAAGGAGTTTGAGATCAAAATGCGCAGGATCCTGGGCACGTTTTTCGAGGTGGATTCTGAAAATGTCTTCACGAATTGCGGGCTTTGGCAGGTCGACGAAAAAGATTTCATCCAGCCGACCTTTTCTGACCAGTTCCGGTGGTAGCTGGGAAATATCATTGGAGGTGGCGACAATAAACGCTTTGCTTTTTCGCTCAGCCATCCAGGTGAGTAGCGTACCCAGTACCCGGGCAGAGATGCCGGAATCGTTCTGGCTGGTGGAAACACCTTTTTCGATTTCGTCCAGCCAGAGGACGCAGGGAGACATCATGTCCGCAAGTTTTAACGCTTCACGAAGGTTGCGTTCGGTTTCGCCATAGAACTTGTTATATAGCGCGCCGAAGTCGAGTCTTAGCAGCGGGAGTGACCACATACCAGCAACGGCCTTTGCCGCCAGGCTCTTCCCGCCACCCTGTACGCCCAGCAACATGATGCCCTTGGGTGCATCCAGCCCCGTCGAATCTGCTTCCAGAAAACTGCTTTCACGTTTAACCAGCCATTCCTTTAGCCTGCCCAGGCCGCCTACCTCTCCAAAGTTTGCCGTGTCGTACTGGAAGCTTAAAACGCCTTCCATATCCATTAGGGCGAACTTTGCTTTGTTAACTTCCGGGATATCGCTTTCATCAATAACACCATCATCGAAGATTGCACTTCGCACCAGCTGTCTCGCATCCTGAATGGATATCCCTTTCAGGTTCTGGACCAGTTTCTTGAAGGTGTCGGATGCGCTTCTAACCGGTTGTCCGCCTTTTGATCTCGACCAGTTACTGGCTTCCTCACGAACCAGGTGCATGAGCTGTTCTTCGGTCGGCATAGAGAGTTCAAAGCGGGCGCTATAGCGGTTTACCTCACTGGGTAGATCAATGGTATGGCTCAGCAGGATGATCGTGTGACCCAACCGGTTGTGCCGCATGGCAATCTCACGTAGCAACCGTATGTTGAGTGGTTCGTCTTTCAGGTAAGGATGAAAGTCGCACAGGACATATAGCCCGGGTTGGTCCGCAGCTTTAATGGTCTGTAGCACATTGGTGGCATCGGGCGAGTCTATGGACTCAGGTTCCGTGCCAAATCCCAGTCGATTCAAGCCCTCAGTAATTGACCAGGTGAAATAGGGCAGCGTGCGTTGCACCGCAAGGCCGGTGATCATCTCCAGGACCCTGGGTTCCTCGGAAGATTCGATAACAAGAATGGGAACCTTTGAGTCAAGGAGCAGGCCAAGGTCGTTTAGATCTGTGCTCATCATGAAAACACTAGTTGGGTACCATCCAGACTAGCGGCTTTGACCTTGCCTCGCAATGTTCTCCAGTTACCTGGGTATTTTTTGGCCGATCCTTCTTCAACCCTCGAGTCAAGCCATCCGGGCGATGATGTGTCCGTTACTGACATGTAATTCTGGTGCTGCTGGCAGTGTGCAATCAGCGTGTTCGGGAAATACACATTCCCCGGAGTTGATATCAAACTGGTAACCATGCCACGGACATCTGACCAGCCCGTTGGAGGCGTCGGTTGCAATGAGTGGCCCCATCAGGTGCGGACAAATAGTGGAAATGGCGATCAGCCGCCCATCGACTTCTGTGATCTGGTATTCGCGACGCTTCAGTTGGAAGGTGATGGCATCCCGGTCAGCAAGCTTTGAACGAATGCTGGCCTCATCGCCAAGGGATTTTTCCAGGCGGTCGTCTCTGTGCTCGTGAAGCCGTTTATGCCGTTGCTGCATCATGGCTTCATCTTCATCCCACAGCCGTGTGTAGAGGTGGGTCATCATCTGGCCCAGTTTTTCTGTTTTGTCCTCTTCAACATTGGGAATGAAAAATTCAACCTGTACCTGGGTGGCATCTCCCTCATCGGTCAGGGTTGTCCAGATTTCCGAGACCTGCTGGCCGGCCTGGTAACTTCTGGCGACGTAGCTGTCCTCAGATGCCAGAGTCAGTTCCACATGATCCGTATGCTCAGCATTCGACCAGGTCCGCCAACCCCACGGTCCGCCAACATCCAGCTCAACATAGTCAAACGAAGAATCGTGCAGATAGGGTAAATGTTCCCAATCCAGGACGTTCTCCCAGACCCTCACAAGCGGAGCCAAAATGAGCCGCTCGTAGGTGGCTACCTGAACCATATTGAGTGCATTCGGATTGAAGGCTTTAGCATTAGGCTGGTTAGCTGACATTCCAGCATTCTATGACGTTAAAGGGTACGGAGGGAAACAAGGGGACATCGAATCAACTCGTAAATTAAAAATGGGGACGCAGCACATTAAAGCCGAAAGGGGACTTTCAGAATTTAATGTACTGCGTCCCCTTTAACAGGGTGAACCTTAATGGTTTCGGGTGATGTTGACGGCGGAAAAAATTCGCAATGATTATTTTCATGAAGGTAAAAGTGTCCTGGAGCAGTGTAAGACTTGAAAAGCTGAAGTTTGCCCACATCTAGGGAACTTATGGGTGCGATTACCCTCTAAGTTATTGACTCGAAAAGAGAATATGGAGAACTATCAAATGACAGCATTAGCTCAAACATCTCGGTTACCCGTCTTAAGTACCGGAAATTTGCAGAGCTATCTGGATTCGATTCAGCAAATTCCTGTGCTGACGGTGGAGGAAGAAACTGAACTTTTCCAGCGCTTTCAGGTGGACGAAGACCTTGATGCAGCTCGTGAGCTGGTCATGTCTCACCTGCGTTATGTTGCCTACATTGCGCGGGGTTACAGTGGCTACGGCTTGCCGCTGGAAGACCTGATTC
>JABBBA010000257.1:0-9857 GCA_018607685.1 K189A clade bacterium
CCCAGACATGCCAACGGCCATTCAGACGGTGCAGCTTCAATCCATTGGACTGGATCCGGCCGACTTCAAAGGCCGGGTGATGGAGGTGCGTGGCGCGGTCCAGAACCAGAAGCGACAGGTTGGACTGGAGCGGGGGATGGACTATTCGGGGCTGTCCGATGACCAACTCTCGGACGTCTGGCAATACAACCTTTTTCCAAACGTTGCGCTTTCTTTTACACCGGAACACTGTTGGATTCTCCGGCCACGGCCACACCCAACGGACCCCTCCAAATGTGAATTCGACAAAATTAGCCTGGTCCGTTTTGCGGACCCTGAGCTTGCCAAATCAGGCGATGCCATCATGTCAGCGGGACGTCACTACCAGGGACAATCCGCTTTCGTTCCTGAAGACTACGAGCGACCCGAACGTGATATTTTCCACTACGACGCCGTTATATCAGGCGAGAAATCAATGACGGATACCATCGATCAGGACGTTGAATTACTTGCGGGGGTTCAGAGAGGAATGAGTTCGTCGGCTTTCGACACGGTTTTCCTGAACGAAGATGAGATGAGAATTCAGCATTTTCACAACAGGATGAACCAGCTTATTCCCTGACTTATTTGATAGCTTGTTCCGGATCTTGTGCAAGTTCTTGAGCAAGTTCTCGTTTGGCTTCCAGCAGGTGTTCGGGTGTCAGTATATCGGCCATCCATAGAGTACCCGGGTGGCTCTCGAAAATAATGCGTAAGGTCATTGTCAAAGGAACCGCCAGCAACATACCAACCGGACCCAAAATCCATCCCCATAAGATCAGAGACACAAAGATCCACACAAACCGCAGCCCCAGTTGCTGACCCATGATCCGCGGTTCCAGCCCGTTGCTTATCCCCACGTTGATCACACCATAACCGACCATCAAGAGCAGTGTCGCCATATAGCCGTCGAACAACAGCGTGAGTATTATCGCGGGGATCGCCGCCAGCACAGATCCGATATTCGGCACGAAATTAAACAGAAATGCCAGAAAACCCCAGAGCAACGGGTACTGCACGTCCAGAATCATCAACCAGGCCGCAATCATCCCTCCGGTCAGCAGGCTGGTAAAAAATTTGATAGCGAAGTAGCGCTGGACTGTTCGAATCACCTGTCCAAACGTGTGGTTGCCATCGTTAAGTGACCTGGGTACATCCACGAGGATAAAAATGACCAGCAGCATGATCAGAAAGTATCGGGACAGGATGCCACCGAGCGCGGCCAGAACAACCTGCACGTAACCCAGCGCAGCGGCCGGATCAAAGATGGCTCGAAGACTGTCTGAATCGTAGCCATAGTCCTGTATCCAGGCAGAAGACTGTTCAAACAGCACATCAGCTCTTTTCTGATAGAGAGGTAACTCCTCGGTAAACTGAAGATAGGACCCGGTGATCACCAGCGGAACAAGCGAAGACAGGCCGAGCAGCCCAATCAGCACAATCAGTATCGCAACCCATTTGGGGATTCCCCGCTCCATCATCCAGTACATCGGCTCAGTACAGACAATCGCAATAAACAGCGCGAGCAGGGCGGGCACCAGCAATCCAGACGCAGCTTTCATGCCACCCATCACAAGGATAATGGCAGCAAGCACGAAAATAACTCTTTCTGGTCGGGTTAGATCACTCAAGCTGAAGACTCAGAGGAAATAGTAGTTAGGGTGCTTGATTATCGCAGGGATACCACGCGAAGCAACTCAAACCCCAGGAAATGAAGCAATGGTTATCTGTAAACTGGCATAGGTTAATCTGATCAGCCGACCGCCTGCTCCAGAAATTGATCGATGGTGGCACCCTCGTCTAACAGTGCACAAACCGCACCGACAAACGGTGCGTCTATGCCCTTGGCAGCAAACAGGTTCTTAAACATCCGGGCCGCCCTGACACCTTCACTAACCATGACCATCTCGCTTTCTGCCTGTTTCAGCGTCTGCCCCAGGCCCAGTCTTTCGCCCATTCCGCGATTTCTGCCGTGAGGTGATGTAGCGGTAACGAACAGATCTCCGATACCGGCAGCAGATAGTGCGGTTTCCGGATCGGCGCCCATTAACGGCAACACCCGAACCGCCTCGCGGTAACCTGAAGTAAACAATGCTGCTTTCAGGTTGTCGCCACCCCTGCCATCGGCTTTTAACCCATCCACAACACCACAGGCCAGCGCTATCACGTTCTTGAACGCCCCCCAGTACTCGGAACCCAAAGAGTCCGTTCCCGCCGATAACTTTAAGGTTTTTGTCGTCAGGATAGCGGCAAGTTCACCGGCGAGTGTCACGTCGTTACTGGTCACAAGCGCTGTCGTATATACGCCTCGCGCCAGCTCCGGCGCAATGGTTGGCCCCATCATGACGCACAGCTGGCAAGTCAGGTTTGCTGCTTCAAGTTTTTCGCTGATAACGTCAGAAATCATCTGGTCGCCCGGGGCAAGCCCTTTGGCAAGATCCAGAAGAACCTGGTCGTTCCGAAGGTGTGGCAACAAGTCATCAACGACACTAAGCACCACGTGGGAAGGCAGCGCCAGCACAACAATCTCTGCATCTGCTACGCATTCAGCGATATCCATTGAGACCTTAAGCCCTTCAAGCGAAACATCATCAAGATATTTTTCGTTAATACCGGTCGCCTGGATACTGTCATAGACTTCCTGTTCAACCGTCCATCCACTGACGTGCAGACCTTCAGCCAGCCAATTACAGGCGAGCGCCGTACCAAAGTTCCCTAACCCCATCACCGCCACGTTTTTCATATCAGTTCCCTGTCTTTAAGCTGTTGTTCCAACTGTCGCTCCACCCGTTCTTCAAACCATTGTTCACGCTTTTCGTTCAAGCCATTGAACCAGGTCAGCGACAACCTCATCCTTATTTGTTTCATTGAACATCTCATGCCGGCCACCGGGATATAACTTGTAAGTGAGTTGGGTCAGGCCACGCTTTCGATAGGCGTTAACCATCCGGTCGAGGTCAGCCTGCTCGCCATGTACCGGATCCTCAGAACCGGAAAAGATATAGATGGGCAGGTTCTGGGGAATTCTTAGCAGACTGAGCTTATCCTGCGTTATCGTTGACCCCTGGGACATATCGATGAGCGAACCCGGGGACAGAACAAAACCGCACTGTTCATCTGCTATATAGGCTGCTACCTCTTCCTGATCACGGGACAGCCATTCATAGCCTGTCGCCCCCGGACTATCGAAGGGTGCGTTGGAGTTCCCAAAAATAGCGTTCTGCATAAGCTCACTCGTACCGTCCGGACCATGACGCCAGCACTCAAACTTCATCAGAAATCGATTTATAAACGCCAGCCTGGTTTCCTTGAAGCCCGGTGAACCTGACAACACGAGCGCATCGATTGAACAACCATACCGTGTGATGTACTGCTGGGACAGCATGGAACCCATACTATGTCCCAGAAGAATGAGCTTCAGGCCATTGTGCTGAGCTCTCGCAAACTGACCCAGTTCATACATGTCAGCCAACGACCTGTTCCAACCATCAGCGCCCATATAGCCAAGCACGGGGCCACTGGTTCCGCCGTGGCCGCGATGATCATTGGCATAGACAGCGTAGCCTTTGTCATTCAGTTGCTGCGCGACCCAGTCATAACGGCGGGCATGCTCTCCCATACCGTGAGCAATCTGGACCACCGCCTTCGGGTTATCCGGCACCCATGAGTAACATGCAACTTCATGGCCGTCACTGGCGGAGAGAGAAAAGGAATCCATCAAACAATCACCTTACAAAAGATTAGTCAGCATCTTGCGGCAAAGGGAACATAACTACAATTTCGTCTGACAAGCTTCAGTTCCACTACCTTCAGGTCATGTGTTTCTGATCTTCAGAACTTGCACGTTGCCACGCGGGTCGCTGGGATAACCGCCCCCAGTAATCTGTGAGCTCTGGTAACCGGGGCAACACCGGCATCAGCTCCGTACCCCACATAATGGTCGTACCTACCATGACATCAGCCGCCGTGAATCGATCTCCGACGATGAACTCTTTACCCCTGACAGCATCCGCCAGCGTATTCGCCACTTCTTCGACCTCGGCGAAGGGTTTGTAATCGACCTCTGTCACCACCTTGCCAAGTGCTTTCCACAGGATCGCAGGTTCAGCGGACACCGGGGCGAAGAAAAGCCAGCGCAGGTAAGACCCACGGTGTTTCGAGTCAACGGGCATTCCTAGATCCGCCTGCGGAAAAGCATCAGCCAGATAAGCCACGATCGCCGCAGTTTCCGTAATAGTAGTGTCACCATGAATGAGTGCGGGAACGCGACCCATGGGATTGATGGCCAGATACTCGGTCGATTTTTGTTCATCCCTCGAGAAATCCAACAGCCGGTTTTCGTAGGGTACCCCGACCTCTTCCAGCATCCAATGAGTCACCATGCCACGGGATGGAACCGAGTAGTAATGAACAAGATCGGACAAAGGAGACTCCTTTAGGATTCGTCTTTTAGGGAACCGCACCATTAAGACGTATGGTTCGAATGATCGTAACCAGCTCGCTTCTTCATGTCACGTTCTTAGATTCTAGTTAGTAATGCCCTATTGCAGTGCGTCGTCACAAAATATTGGCTTAAATAATGCTGTGGAGAGGGCAAAAACCTAATTTCAACGGGAAAGAGAATCAGAAAATTGACACCTGTCCCACAGAATATCAAACTGCTTTTTTTCCTAAACGATCCTCATGCCAAAAGTTACTAACCCTCTGATCATTGATGTCGAAGCATCAGGTTTCGGTGCCCACAGCTATCCGATAGAAATCGGGCTTGCCATGAATGAAGGTGAAAAGTTCTGCACATTGATCCTGCCTGCTCCCGATTGGACACATTGGGATGATGATGCAGAGAAAGTTCATCGGGTTCCCCGAGACATATTGGAAACTTATGGTAAGCCCATGAAGGAAGTGGCGGAAAAACTGAACGAGATTCTGGAAGGTAAAACTGTGTACACCGATGGCTGGGTGGTCGACAAACCATGGCTTACGACACTGTTCCATGCCGCAGGCATCGCCATGAAGTTTGAAGTTAGCTCCCTTGAAATGATTCTTTCAGAACCACAAATGAACACCTGGCACGCGACCAAGGACAGGATTATCGATGAGATGGAGCTGAAACGACACCGAGCCAGCTACGATGCGATCATCATTCAGGAAACGTTCAAAAGAACGCTGGCTGACACTCAATAAAAGACGCTAATCGGTAAATACCGGCATAGCACCCATCTCCCAGAGTATCACCGTTGCCCCAAGTAGCGCCGCACAACCGACCAGCCCCACCGCGACCATCGCGCTGGCAAACAAAAAACCCCGTTCCTCCGGGATCTTCATGACGATGGGTACACCGATGTAAAGGAGATAAACGGCATAGGCTGCAGCGGCGCATCCAAGAATAATATCCAGCCATAGAATCGGGTAAAATCCGGTCAGCCCACAGAGAAACATGGGCGCTAGCGTATAAGCCGCAATCTGCATTCCTTTGCTGTAAGTTGAAGTGTTGGCCTCATAGGTTTCAGACATCCAATGAACCATAAACCCCAACAGCGCCGTTCCAACCAGCATTGCCAGATAGAACAACGTCATGATCTGAATCGCGCTGGCGGACGTCAGTTTGATAACCCGATCACCGAACTGCCAGCCCACTTCAGCGGAACCAAAATACCAGGCAAATGCGGGAAGAAGTGCAATGGGGATCACAAACTTGAAATAGGTACCAATGACCGAGTCATCCTGTTCCCTGATCGATGCCCATGTGCTTCGTGGTGAAAGCATGATTCCAACTAAATGGTTCATAAATTGTCCTCACTAATATTTGTGTTACTCAGGTTTTCTTCGTCAAATAAAATTCGTTCAGCTTCCTTATCCAGGTCATCGTATTGCTTGTTGTTAACTGACCAGACAAAGGCAATCAACGAGATCATCACGATGACGAGGCTGACGGGCACCAGAATAAACAGCACCTCCATCAGACCGTCCTCGACAATCGGCAGGCGTTCAGCGTCACAATCAGGGAGCTCAGCGACATTCCCAGCGCAGCAAGCCAGGGAGGCACAAACCCCATTACCGCAAGCGGAATGACCAGCAGATTGTATGAGAACGCCCAGAAAAGATTCTGTCCAATAACCGCCCGAACTTTTGCCGCATAGCGGAGCACTTTCGGAATAGATTCCAGATCGCCATTAACCAGCGTCGCATCCGCGGCAGACTGCACCAACGAGTCTACCGGGTTAACCGCGAGTGAAATGTCCGCCGCCGCCATCGCGCCGGCATCGTTTAGTCCATCACCAATCATGAGGACCTTTTTGCCAGAAGCTTGCAGGGAGCGCACTCCCGAAATCTTCTCATCCGGCGTCATCGACATGGATGGATTGTCGATCCCCAGGGCATTCAGCATTCTTCTGCCGTTCTCAGAACTATCCCCCGAGAAGACCAGCACCGATCCAACCATCTGTTTAAGTCTTTCAATCGTTGTCCCGGCGTCGCTGCGCAGCCTGTCCGTGAAACAAAACCAGGCCAGGGGTTTTCCATCCCGGCTCAACAACACCCAGTTGCCGTCGTCATCCGAGGGTGGCGTCTCTCCTTCAAGTACATATGCCGGGTTCCCCAAACGATAGGCATTGCCATCAATAACGCCTGACACACCAAAGCCTGGTTCAATGGCAGGCTGAACAATCTCATGCAATTCACTCGACAGTTCTCGAAGCGTTACCGCGACCGGATGCAAACTTGACGTTTCAAGGGAGGCTGCAATGTCGATTATCTGCTGCCTGCTCAAATCCGTCGACAAACCAACCATCTGCTCAAGTTTTAAACTACCTTCGGTAAGGGTGCCGGTTTTATCAAATACGACCGTGCTGGTTCGACCCAGTTTTTCGAGAAATGCCCCCGAGGAAATCAACAACCCCATTTTTCTTGATGCTCCGGTCGCAATCGCGTACGCAACCGGTGTCGCCAGAGATAGGGCACAGGGACAGGAGACAACAAGCACCGCCAGCGCAATCGCAAAAAAATTGTCCGCCCCCTGATACCACCAGAAGACGCCACTCGATGCAGCAAGCACCAATACGACAGCAACAAAGTATCTGGCTACCCGGTCCGCAAGGATCGCAAACGCCGGTCTGAATGAGGCAGCGTTTCGATATAACTCTGACAGGTGTGAAATCACCCAATCGGATTTTGATGCCGAGACCCTACCCTCAACTTCTCCATCGAGGTTGATCGTTCCTGCCAGTAATCCCGACCCAACTTTCTTAAACGCCGGTTCAGATTCACCCGTAAACGCAGACTCGTCTGCTGTCGTGGTACCCCTTGTCACCACACAATCTGCTGGTATCACTTCCCCTTTCTTAATCAGAAGCACTTCACCAGCTTCCAGCTCTGCCAGTGTAATCAGTTTGCCTGAAAGGGTTCTCGCCACCTCGGGCAGCAGATGATCACCCAACACCTGTTCAACGTGAAAATTCTGCCGCGCCGCAAGCTCCAGGTATCGGCCCGTTAGCAGAAAGAACGTAAACATACAGGCGGAATCAAAATAGACTTCGCCGGCACCAAGAATCGTATGCACTGCGCTCAGCGAAAATGCTGAAATGACGGCGATTGATACGGGCACATCCATACCCGCCGTCCGGTTACGAATATCCCGCCAGGCACCCTGATGAAACGGCATCGCACTGTAAAAAACGACCGGCAGTGATACTAAAAAAGCCGCCCAACGCATGAGCGCCTGATACTCCGGCTGGATACCTTCTGTTCCGGCGAGGTAAGACGTCAGCGCAAACATCATGACCTGCATCATCCCTATACCGGCCACACCTAACCTCGCCATTAATGCCCGACGCTGATTCTGATACATATCCAGCTCACCCCGGTCTTTTTCCGGCGCAGCCTGATATCCAAGTGCATTGAGTCGAGTGAGAGCTGATTCCGCAGCAACGGGCGAAGCTGACGTAAACGAAAGTCTTTTTTCAGCGTAGTTGACGTTCACATCCGACACGTCAGACAAATTAGACAGTTCACGCTCTATCTTCAGACAACATCCGGCACAGCGAACATCCGGGACAAGAAAATGTAATTTCGACTCGAGACTGGAATGGGACAGGGCCAGGTCGTTCATGACGGACCAAGCGCAAGGGTTGAAATTGGCGTCTGTAATCGCGTTCGAAGGCGCCAATCATAATCTGTAAATTCTATGTACCAGATGCCCGGCTGATTCAAACGTCGAGCGAACTCAGCTGATGAGACCGTATAAACCCCTTCACCCTGGGAAACTAATTGAAATGTCATATCCTGCTTTTGATCAGTCACATGGAATAGTGACATCTGAATATCGCCACCGGCCGCCTCGATGCCAAAAACCGCACCGGTGTCGGTAAGCGCCTCAAGGGTTACCCGTACACCAAGTTCATCCGCTTTCGCATCTCGTGCGATACGCTTATTAATTCCTTTACCTTCCTTGTAATAGTTGTCCACCACAACGTCGTCGGGCTGATAATTGGCAGATACGATCATGACAATGCCGAACAGAACAGCCGCAAAAGGGATAGTGAACACAAACCAGACCCAGCCGTATCGATACCATTCCCCGGTAGATTCGACTGGTAGCTCTCTGTATTTATCATCCTCAGTCATCAATAGGTCTCGGTCCAATATAGGTGCTTTTGCTGGAGGCTTGAAGCTCGCCATCTTCAGTCTGTACTTCAAACCTGATGGGCGTGTTGACCTGCGTCAGTAGGTCAGGGTTAACCAACAGGTTGAGAACAACCTCTCCAATCTCGCCCGCAGATACAAAAATGGGTTCACCTGGCGCCATTCGATAGTCAGGAAGACCTGTGACCTGAACATTATAGACCCGGTCCTGCTTATCCATATTCAACACTTTTAGCGTGTAAATATTTTGCACATAGCCACCGGAGACTTCCTGGAACAACATCCCTCGGGATCTCAGGACATCGAGTTCCAGCGGGGTTCGTGAGATCAATACAAACGAGAACGCGCTCACCATGGCGATCATAGCCAGACCATATCCGATCAACTTCGGTCGTTTCCAGGTCCAGCCTTTTCCTGCCAGCTGATTCTCCGTGGTGTACCTGATCAGCCCCCTTTCATATTCCATCTTGTCCATGATGGAATCACAGGCATCAACACATAGTGCACAGTTAATGCATTCATACTGAAGCCCATCCCGAATATCGATGCCTGTCGGGCAGACCTGCACACACATCGTGCAGTCAATGCAATCTCCCTTGGCCGTCCCCTCGTCACCACGCTTCCGGGAACCCCTTGGATCACCGCGCTTTTCATCATAGGAAACGATCAGCGTATCTTTATCGAACATCGCTGATTGAAACCTGGCGTAGGGGCACATATACATGCAGACCTGCTCACGCATCCAACCCGCATTGATATAGGTTGCGACCGTAAAGAAGCCAACCCAGAAAACCGCCACCATTGGCATATCAAAATTGTAAGCATCTACAAGCAGGTTACGCATGTCATAGAAGTAACTGACAAACGTAAGCCCTGTTAGAAAAGCGAAACCCAACCATAAAGTGTGCTTAAGAGATCTGCGCCAAACTTTCTCAAAACTCCAGGGCTGCTTATCCAGGTTGATACGCTGATGACGATCCCCCTCGGAAACCTGCTCTGCCCACATAAAGATGGCGGTCCACACTGTTTGTGGACAGGTATACCCGCACCAAACGCGACCCAATAAAGTTGTCACAAAAAACAGCATGAACGCTGCGATAACCAACGCCCAGGCCAACAGCGAAAAATCCTGGGGCCAGAACGTCAGGAAAAAGATATGGAATTTTCGTTCGGGAAGATCAAACAATACTGATTGACGC
>JABBBA010000257.1:9867-19895 GCA_018607685.1 K189A clade bacterium
GATTGACGCCCGGCCCACAGAAGCCAGGGACAGCCGAAGTACGCAACAAGTAACGGCCAGCCCGTGAACAGACGGATATTCTGGTAGAAACCCTCAATACTACGCGCGTAGATTTTCTCGCGCTTCTCATAAAGATTGAGAACCGCCGAATCAGTGCCTTCAGGTAATGACTTGTCCACGAGCCAGAATCCTGCCTACTTGCTGGCAGATAGGCTTTTTACATATCCCGCCAGTATGTGGACCTTGTCTGACCCGAGACGGCCTTCAAAGCCAGGCATGACACCGTTTCTGCCACGCTTGATGACATGCTCGATACGCGCTCTGGAGTTACCGTACAGCCAGATTTCATTAGTCAGATCCGGCGCACCGAAAAGTTTCTGGCCTTTACCGTCAGCACCATGGCAAGCAATACAGTACATACCGAAGTGAGTTGCGCCGAGGGATGCCAACTCTTCATCTACCTCGCGACCTGCAAGCTGTAGAACATATTCCGTGACTTCGTTGACGCCCTCGGTCCCGATAATATCTTCCCACGGCATCATTACTGCATTACGACCACTCGCAATAGTCGTTTCTATGTCAACGTCATCAGAGCCCCACATCCACTCTTCATCGTTAAGGTTCGGAAAACCAAAACTACCCTCACCCTTGGCGCCATGACAAACGGAGCAGTTGGAAGCGAAAATTCGCCCACCCATTTTTACCGCAGCCGGCGTCTCCACCAGTTCATCAAGCGTCATATCGCGATATTGGGCATAAAGCGGTCCGAATTTTTCTTCCGCAAGCTGCTGACTTTTCTCCAGTTCTGAAACCTGGCTCCAACCACCAAGCCCTTTGAAATTACCTAAACCGGGATAGTAAATGAGATAGCCGACGGCAAAAACAATGGTGAGAATAAACCACCAGTACCACCAGGCCGGCAATGGGTTATCCAGCTCCTGGATGCCGTCATAATCGTGACCTGTTGTTTCACCTGGATTCGAAATTTTTCTGTTCAACTGCAGCAACAGAAAAAAGGCAATCAGTGAAACAACAGTCCCTGCAATAACAAATAGACTGAATCCTGTACTCACTGGCCCACCTTCCCTGTTTCTTCCGATGCTGTATCGTTTTCATCTTCAAACGGCAGCGCTGCCGCTTTATCGAAGTATTGCTTGCGTGAAGGCCCATAGGCCCAGAACACAACTGCAGCAAAAGCCACCAGACAAAAAATCGTCGCCAACCCTCGCAGGTCATCAATAGAGAAACTCATTGCTACCTCCTCTCCTTGATGATCAAGCCCAGTTGCTGAAGGTAGACAATCAATGCATCCGCCTCTGTCTTGCCTTCGACCTGGCTCGATGCCGTTTCTATATCAGCATCCGTGTAAGGAACTCCGACGATTCGAAGTGCGTTCAGCTTACGCGGGGTGACACTCGCATCGATCTCGTTTTCAAACAGCCAGGGGAAACCTGGCATATTGGATTCCGGCACAACGGACCGGGGATCGAACAAATGGGCACGATGCCAATCGTCACTATAAAGAACGCCAACCCGTGCAAGATCTGGCCCTGTTCGCTTGGAGCCAAAAAGGAAAGGATGGTTGTAAACCAGCTCACCCGCAACGGTATAGTGCCCATAGCGCTCCACTTCAGCGCGCAGAGGTCGAATCATCTGCGAATGACACACGTGACAGCCTTCACGAATATAGACATCTCGCCCTTCAAGCTGCAGGGGCGTTAAAGGCTTCAACCCTTCTATTGGCTCAGTAACAACTCGCTGGTTCATCAGCGGGATGATTTCAATCATGCCGCCGAAACTAACCGCAACGACAATCAGGATCATCATTACCCCGATGTTTTTTTCGATAAAATCATTCATGCGGAAGCCTCCAGTTTCTGAGACATTCCGGGGGCGTTACGCGTCGTCATCCAGACGTTGTATGCCATCACCAACATGCCTGCGAAGAACAGGCCACCACCAATAAACCGAACCACATATCCGGGGAAGCTCGCCTCGACCGATTCGACAAAACTGTAAGTCAGCGTACCGTCATCATTAACCGCCCGCCACATCAGACCCTGCATCAAGCCGTTAACCCACATGGACGCGATGTAAAGAACTGTTCCAATCGTTGCCAGCCAGAAGTGGAGGTCTATCAGTTTGACGCTGTGCATCTCACCCTGTTTTTTACCAAACAGAATCGGAATGAGGTGATACATTGCCCCAATCGAGATCATAGCAACCCACCCCAATGCACCTGAATGCACGTGTCCAATCGTCCAATCTGTATAGTGAGAGAGAGCATTTACAGATTTGATCGCCATCATCGGCCCTTCAAAAGTCGACATGCCGTAAAAGGACAACGAAACAACCAGGAACTTCAGGATAGGATCGTTACGAAGCTTGTCCCAGGCACCGGACAGCGTCATGATCCCGTTGATCATGCCACCCCAGGACGGTGCCAGGAGAATCAGGGACATCACCATACCCAGGCTCTGTGCCCAGTCAGGTAAGGTCGTATAGTGCAGGTGGTGTGGTCCGGCCCAGACGTAAACCGCAATCAGTGCCCAGAAATGAACCACCGAAAGTCGATAGGAATAGACGGGGCGTTCAGCCTGTTTCGGGACAAAGTAGTACATGATGCCCAGGAAGCCAGCGGTCAGAAAGAATCCCACGGCATTGTGCCCATACCACCACTGAACCATCGCATCGACACTTCCGGAGTAGATCGAATACGACTTCGTCATCGTAACGGGGATAGCCAGGCTATTTATAATATGCAGGATCGCCACCGCAATAATAAAGGCAGAGAAGAACCAGTTCGCCACGTAAATGTGCTGGGTCCTGCGGCGCATAATCGTGCCGAAAAACAGGATGGCATAGGCGACCCAGACAATCGTAATCAGGATATCGATCGGCCATTCAAGTTCTGCGTATTCTTTTGAGGTCGTCAGTCCCATCGGGAGCGTGATCGCCGCCAGAACAATCACCAGTTGCCAGCCCCAGAAAACAAAGGAAGCCAATCCATCGGAGATAAGTTTGGCCTGGCAGGTTCTCTGCACAATATATAAGGAAGTGCCCATGAGGGCGCATCCTCCAAAGGCAAAGATAACAGCGTTGGTGTGGAGTGGTCGTAGCCGACCAAAATGTAACCAGGGTAAATCAAAATTCAGGGCGGGCCAGGCTAACTGGGCGGCGATGACCACGCCGACCAACATACCTACAATCCCCCAAACAACGGTCATGATGGAAAACTGTCTTACGACCTTGTAGTTGTAGTCTTGCATACTTCTCTCTCTCAAACTCGCCGCGAATCCTAGCATAGCCGGATAGACGAAATGTTGACATGGATCATCTGCAGGCTACTGGAATATAGTGTTGCGTCCAGTATGCGGGAACCGCATCTGCCAGATCGGCGAGAGTATTCAGCGCCAACATCGCGACGAGGTTGATCGCTTTGACCCGGTAGCACCGTCACAAACTCGTCCAACAACCCACGCCAGACCATATGATACTCAAGGTCGAGATGTCTAAATCTTGCGAGCGAGCCTTCGCTTTCGGCAAATGGGTTTAATTGACAGGCCCTATAGGTCTGAACTACTCAGTAAACCCATCAAAAAGACCTTTGAATCCTGCAGGCTCATAAGGTCCTACGACAATCTGCTCCAGCACACCTACACCCTGTCGCTCACCGTCAGTCGCCGTAACAATCTGCTGCGTATGAATATTTTCAGGCGCTTGATGGTCGAGTTGCCTGGGGTCAAAGGACTCATGTCCCGTCGCCAGCTCACCCTTCCAGGCGCCCTGCTTCCATTCCGGATGGCCGTAACCCAGACCCTTCATCATGAATTTCAGTTTCGGCTCCAGCTTGATTTTACGTACGCCATCATCAAGGTTAACCAGGTCTATCTCTGCGGTCTTTGCTAACCGGGTACCTGGATGGTACTCAATCCGATGTCGCGCAGTGAGTTTTCGGTCCACAAGACCATCTTCAACACCCGGGATTTCGGCCTCTGTTTGATAAAGTGGCGCCTCAAGGCCTTCGCGGACCAGCGGCTCTCCTCTCTGCCCATCAAAAAATATCGCGTGTGAAATATGGTCGTCCCAGAACAGCGGTGCCCATACAAAACATATTCCCCCCGGCGTTGTGGGTGCACCGCCGATCTCGCTTTCACCAACACCGCGAACGCCCCAGCTTCGATCCTTGGTACCGTGGCAAATAGATTCGTCTACCTTGATCTGCCCGTCCGGGTGATTAACCACACCGCTCCATCGGCCAAACTGATCAAACCGTGTCGCATCCATCGCTCGCCGGGTTCCCTGCCACAGGGTCTGGCGAGCTTCCTGAATAGATGCTGTTCGCGCGGAGAAGGTCAGGTCACAGGTGATTCCACTTTCATTATCATCAAGAATAACCCGTGTGCGGCGCATGGGCTCAATCACTTCCATTCTAAAGGGGCCAACATCCATTTCAGTACGCTCAACCGGGGCTCGCCTCGAACCATAGAAGCAATGCTGTCGCATACCCGGCTGCACAACGCTAAAAGCACAATCCATAATCCCGCGGTGGGGATAAACCGCCATGCCGATTCCAAAATAGTAGGAACCATCCGGTGCATACCCATTGAACCAGGTGCGATCGTATACATTGCGATCACTGGTGGCCGGATGAGCAATTGGCTCCGGTGTCTGGTGAATAGGGAAATCATCAAGTTTATTTAGCATGGGTCACAACTAGGTTTTGGCTATTACCGAAACACTATCATTACGACCCCCACCACGCACGTGCTGAGCAACATCTCCAACCCGGCAATTGCTTGCTAAGCCCCCTCAAACAGGTGTGTGACAGGAGACCCGGGGGCGTGGTACATTTCTGATTCCGGGGGTCGACGGCGTATTCCACAAAAGTGAGTGAACTGGCTCGTCTAATTGCATGTCATGAATGCGCAGCGATTTATCGTCGCTCCGCCATTCCGCCTAATGCTACAGCCAACTGTCATCGATGTGACGCCATTCTCTATCGACATATCCCCAATTCGCTTAATCGGTCTCTGGCACTTTATCTCACCGCCCTGATGTTGTGGGTGATCGCCAATCTTTACCCATTCCTGGGAATGAAGGTCGGGGGCATCTACCACGAGAACCTCCTGTTTGCCGGAGGCTGGGCTCTGTATCAGAACGGTATGGGTGAGCTTGGGCTGGTGGTCTTTCTAACCAGCATCGGGTTCCCTTTGATCACCATACTCGGCATGATTTACCTGCTACTGCCGGTTCGTCTTGGTATAGCCCTGCCCTATACGGGCCGTGTATTTCAGTTAGTAAAGACACTGGAACCCTGGAGCCTTATTTCGGTTTTTATGTTGGGCACGTTGATTGCTATCGTAAAACTCGAGGATCTGGCAACCGTGGTGCCGGGATTGTCACTGGCGGCTTTCTCCGGGTTACTGATCGTCTATGCCATGGCACGCAGTCAGTTCGATTCCGAAACCCTATGGCAGAAAATCGAAGTCATTAAGGCAATGGATACAGCAGTCACCTCCATAGGCAATGACGACAGGGTCCTTCATTGTCATATTTGCGACGGCCTACAAACAAAGGGACACAGCTGCAATCGGTGCGGCGCAGCCATCCACCACCGTATTGAAGGCAGCATAGAGCAGACCTGGGCACTGCTGTTTTCCGCGATATTGATGCTGATACCGGCGAACCTGTTCCCGGTGATGACCGTCCAAAAACTGGGCAAGGGTTCACCGGACACTATCATCAGCGGCATTATTCATCTTATTGAAGGCGGACTCTGGGGGCTGGGGTTCATCGTCCTGTTTGCCAGCATCATTGTGCCCGTTGCAAAACTGCTGTCTCTTAGCTATCTGCTCTATTCAGTACAGACACATTCTGACTGGAAACCAAAGGACAGAGCACTGCTATACCGTGTGACAGAAGTGGTGGGTTCCTGGTCTATGGTAGACGTCTTTCTTATCGGGCTGTTATCCGGCCTCGTCAGCCTGGGCCTACTCGCCAATATTACGCCCGGCATCGGCGCCAGCTTTTTTGGGGCCGCGGTTATTCTCACCATGTTGGCCGCCCACCAGTTTGATCCCAGGTTGATCTGGGATCGATCCGATCACAATCCAACGGTCGCGCTATGAGCGATTTGGAAGATTTCGATTCGCCGTCGGTAAAAACAAGAAACTGGCCTTCTATTATCTGGCTGGTACCACTTGTCACTGCACTTGTCGGTGGCTGGTTGACCGTCAGGACACTGACTGACCAGGCACCTGTCGCCACCATCCAGTTCCAGACAGCAGAGGGAATTGTCGCAGGGAAAACCAAAATCAAATATAAAAGCGTCGACATTGGAATCGTCGATGAGATTGCTTTTGCGGAAGGTTTTTCAAATGTCATTCTTACCGCCACCTTCAACCAGGGTCTTGAGGACTTCCTGCGACGTAACTCTCGATTCTGGGTAGTCAGACCGGAGCTTAGTGTGCGTGGTGTATCCGGCCTGGGCACCCTGATCTCCGGGTCCTATATAGAGATCGACCCCGGTCCCGGCGCGCCTCAATCGCACTTCGTCGGGCTAGAAGAAACACCTCTCATTACTACCGATGACGCCGGCACACAAATCACCCTCATCAGCAAGGACCTTGGCAGCATTGGTCGTGGCTCCCCCATTTATTACCAGGGACTTCTTGCGGGCGAAGCACTCGGCTATGAAATGGGCGGTGATGCGCAAAGCGTCTTTATCCACGCATTTATACGTGACCCCTTTGATCAACTCGTGAAAGGCAACTCCAGGTTCTGGAACGTCTCTGGTATTGACGTTTCCATGGGCGCAGACGGCGTGGATGTAAAGACCGCCTCGGTCACTTCCCTGTTGTTCGGCGGTATCGCATTTGATACACCCGACAGCCTGGAAACGACCGTTGCCGATGTAGGGGATCTGGTGTTCACCCTGCACCCACGACACGCCAGTATCGAAGATCAGGCATACGCCAGAAAAATCCAGTTCGTCATGTACTTCACGGGCTCCGTAAGGGGACTCAACCCCGGCGCGCCGCTGGAGTTCAGAGGCATCAGAATAGGCGAAGTGCTCGATATCCGTATGGAGTTTGATGCAGAAACAACGACCTTCAGGATCCCTGTACTGGTAGAACTCGAACCAGACCGAATCATCCATCGTGATTCTGAAAACGCCCTTTCTCCGGAACAGACGCTGCAAACGCTGGTTGCCAAAGGACTGAGAGGTCGACTGCAATCGGGCAGTTTGTTGACGGGCAAACTGTTTGTTGAGTTCAACCTTTACCCGGATGCTCCTCTCAACCTGATGGCCGATGCCTCAATGCCCTATCCCGAGCTACCTACAATCGCCGGCGCGTTTGAAGCTATTACGCAGTCAGTCAGCGAGTTCGTCGAGAAATTCCAGACAATCGACATCGAGGAAATGGGTAACAGCATCGAGAATATTCTGAGCGGCGCTGACAAACTGGTGAATAAGGATATTAATGAGAAAGCAGTTACCGACCTGCAGGCTTCAATGCGTGCACTCAGCAATGTCCTGCAGAATGTCGATGAGGGAGACCTTGAGACCACCATAACCGCCGCCCGTAATGTCCTGATTAACCTGCAGGACACACTCAAGATGATCAACACTGTCCTGGAACCCAGCTCTCCTCTCCAGCATAACGTTATCAAGGTGACGGACGAGCTGGAGGAAATGTCCCGGTCCATCCGCTCTCTGATTGAGACAATAGAACGACAACCTAACTCGATCATTTTCGGTCGAAAAGCTACTGAGGATGAACAGTAATGAAAGCCTTCTATCCAGCTTTTTTTGTCGTCACGATGCTATTGCTCGCCGGATGCTCTTCTTCAGGAAGTGCGGTTCGATACTACCTGATCGAACCAGTCAGCCCGGCCAGCGTTCAAAACGAAGAGGCTCCGTCGATAGCGATCGTCGACCTGGAAATACCCCAGTACCTGGAACGGCTTCAGATCGCCTCAAGAAGACCCGACAGCCAACTTGTATTTGCATCGACTCATCAGTGGGGAGAAAGCCTTCGCAAGAATCTGACACGGACGCTGGCACGAACCCTGACCAACATTCTTGGAACCGCCTCCATAGGCACACCGGCAAACCGCCTCAACTCACCACCGGATTTTCGACTCACTGTCTATGTTGAACGATATGAACGAGGCGCTGACGGCTATGTGCATTTGCTTGTTCGCTGGCAGCTCATTCACCGCGAAACCAATAAAACCATCATCAACTCATCCAATGAGTACGCGAGTGAACGTCCAATAGATTCCAGGGACTTCTCAGGTACCGTCTCTGCTATGAGCGAACTCCTTGGAGAGTTCTCCCGGACAATTGCCAGCCGGATCAAGGAAAGCCAATGAAGGCGTTTCTCTTCCTCTTTTTACTGGTTCCCGGGCTTTCAATTGGTGATGAAACTGAACAGCCCGTTGATCCGTTAGAGGATTGGAGCGGTCGCGCGCTATTGGATCTGGTCAGCGAACGACACCAGCAGTACCCGAATGTTTACGAAGAACAATCAATGGTCCTGATCGACCAGAGCGGACATAAGAACACCCGCAAGCTACGCCGGTATTCGCGAGTTGACGAATCCGGTACAGCGAACTTTCTGCTTCTTTTTGATTCACCCCTGGACATAAAAGGCGTTGCCTTACTGGCACAACGTGAGCAGAACGGTCGGTCGGAACAATCTTTCTACCTGCCAGCCTTCGGGGAAACCTTCATCGAGAATACTCCGGGGCAGGCGGGAAAAAGCGAAGACAACTTCCTGGGTACCGACTACTCGATAGAAAACCTCGTCGGGGACCTGCTTGATCATCACATGCAGGTCAGAAAAGACGACATCACCATTAATAAAACCGACTACTACGTGGTGGACGTCTACAACCTGGGTTCCAGGGCAGAAGATCAGCCTATCCGCAGACACTATATTCGGAAAGACAACCTGTATATCTCAAGAACAGATCACTTCGATGAAATCGGTCGGTTGCAGAAACGGCAGACCAGCCACGACCTGACCAATGTTCACGGAGATATGTGGCGGGCCAATATGATGATGATGGAAAACCTTCAGCAAGAGCACCGGACAATCATCAAAATCAACAGGCGTGTTTTCTCCGCCGACTATGTTCCAGTAGAAGTTTTTAGCGAGAGCTGGATCGTCGCGAACCAGCCTCCCCTATATTCAGAATATGGCTCAGGGGACAGTTCTGGAGATATTTCCGGAGATAGCTCAGGAGATGGCTTTTGATCGAAGCTCTGTTTACATTCGGCCTGGCGCAACGACGAGTTATTACGATCTTCGTTCTTGCCATTACTATCCCTATGTTCTGGGGCATGACCCGGCTTGAGATTGACACCAGTTTTAACAGCCTTATTCCGGCTGATGAGCCCGAGAAACTCGCCTACCAGAGCGCGATGGACCAGTTTGGGTCAGACAACAAGACGATTATTTATGTCCGTGACAAGCACCTGTGGTCCGCAGAGAAGCTGGCGCGACTCGATGTATTGGTTCGAGAGCTAAAAGAGGTCAAACACGTTTACCGTGTAGACAGTCTGTTTAACCTTAGAATCATCGAGGGGAAGAAAACCCAAGACGGCGGTCCACAGATTTCAAGCAAACTGGTGCTTGATGGCGTACCCATGGATGACATCGAAGCCGAGCAGGCCCGGGTCAGGGCGGCCTCAAACCCACTGTATACAGGCAATCTGTTTTCCAAAGATGGTAACGTGACCGCCATCATCGTCACCGTCCAGGACGTTGAAGATGCCGAAAACTTCTCCATCGATGTCTATAACAGGTTTGAAGACCTGATCGATCCCGAACGCTCCCATTTCGAACAGATATTCCAGGTCGGCCCGCCGCGTATCAATGCAGAGTTACAACAAAGCCTTACGGATGATTTCAAGTTACTGGGGCCGCTGTCGGCGATCGTTCTTGTAGGGTCTATTCTGTTTTTTATGCGCAGCGTTCTCGCCGCGATCATCCCGCTCATCACCTCTGTGCTTG
>JABBBA010000195.1 GCA_018607685.1 K189A clade bacterium
GGTTTCAGTTACCGTCGAGGAACTGGCTGAAGCGATAGAGCGAGCGGACAACAAGGCCGCTAAAAAATCGCTCGAAGTTGATTTGAAGATGCTGACGGAAATGGAAGAAGAAGCATCACGCTTCGGCGGCGCGGTGGGTCTTGATTCCGTTTCTACTTTCGAATGTATTATTGATCGCGATCGTCATTATTTCATGGAGATGAACACCCGCGTGCAGGTTGAACACAGGGTTAGTGAACTGTGTTACAGCCTCCGATTTACCAATCCTGAAAACAGCGACGACTCTTTTACGGTCGACTCTATTGTAGAACTGATGGTGCTGCTGGCTCGCCATGGCAAACGTCTGCCGAAGCCTGAGCGTGAGCGACGCGAACCAGCTTCACTGGAAGCAAGAATGAATGCGACCGATCGCGCCCTGAAACCACATGCCGGTGGTGTTATCACCCAGTGGTCAGATACGATCGAAGGTGAAATCCGCGATGACCAGGGTATCTGCCTGCATAATCCCGACACAGATGTGTTTATGAAATACCATCTGGCGGGTGCCTATGATTCCAACATTGCGCTTCTACTGAGTACGGGTGGGGGACGTGTCGAATCCTATGGCAACATGGCTGAGATTCTAAGGCGCACAAGGCTCAGTGGAGAAAACCTCAGCACGAACATTGAGTTTCTCTATGGTCTGGTTAACTGGCTGATTGGTAACAATGCCGAGGCCAGACCCGCGACCAACTTCGTGCTGCCGTACCTGACGGCCGTAGGAAAGTTGAAAGCGCTCAGCGATAACGTCGACATTGTTTACGCCTACAGCGAGATTGAGAAGTCACTGCTGAGTCAAAACACTGATGTTGCCTATCAATCGGCTGCAAAGGATATTTTGACGCGCAAAGCCAGCCTGCTGGAACGCGCCATAAACAGATTGTTTGCGGAGCCACACTTCCTGTCGGGCTGGTTAGCGCTTAATCAGCAACATTTTTCCGTGACTAAAGATGGGGTGGAGTGGTTATCAAACCCTGTCCGGGTGCTGGCTGACCTTTATCGATATCTCAACATGGATGCGCGGGACGGTTTACCTGCCTTGTATGCCATCTGGGATCATGACGATGAACTCCTTCAGGAGGCGCTCGACTTTTACGATAGCCTGGAAAGCGAGTTAGGTATCTCAGATTGGCAGGCACTGGACAAAGCGCTTAGGGGTAAGAAAGGCAAAGACGTATTCGGTGCTCGACTGGCGGATATCCAGGCAGCTCACCATGGGTTCCAGCTAGGCCTGGAGATTCTTTCAATTCTGCCCTACATCGGCAGAAAAACCGGTTTCTTTGGCCTTAAGGTTACCGCTGATCTGGGCGTTACTATCCCTGACAGTCTACGAGATCGTAATGCCCAGGAGGCAGCCTTTAAGGTATTGTCGCCACCGCCGCCCATTTCCGGCAATGAGATAACAGCGCCAACCGGCGGTATGTACTATGCGCGAGAGGCGCCTGATCGTCCTGCGTTTATCGAGGTAGGTCAGCATTTTGAGGTCGGTGATCCGTTGTTTATTACGGAAGTGATGAAGATGTTCAACAAGGTACACGCTCCCTTTGCCGGGACCGTGGATGAAATATTGCTTGATACGGACGCAACCATCATCAAGAAGGGTCAGGCAATATTCAAAGTGACACCAGATGGAGAAATTGTCATCGAGTCTCTCGACGAAAAGAATGCAGCGATTCGTAGCCAGACAGATGACTTTCTTTCGTACACAGGATTTAAATAACGAGGCACCACCATGATAGTAGCGTTGGATCATATTGCGATTGCGGTTCCGGATCTTCAAAAAGCCATCGACAGGTTCCTCGGGGATTTCGGATTGACCTTCGAAGGAACAGAGAACGTCGAAGCGGCGAAGACAACGACGGCTTTCTTCCCCATTGACGGAACGTCAATTGAACTGGTTCATCCGCTTGATGGTCAGGGGCCTTTGGTCCAACACCTGGAAAAGCGTGGACCCGGCATTCACCACCTTTGTTTTCGTTCCGACAATCTGGATCAGGATGTCGCCAACCTAAAAGGTAAGGGCTACCAGTTCCTGTCCGACGAGCCCTCCATCGGTGCACACAATACCCGCGTCATCTTTATCCACCCCAAGTCCTGTGATGGCGTGTTGATCGAATTGAACGAATACCCGGAGGGTCACTGATGTCTGACCGCAAATATTCCGCGCCACCCTTCAGCCTGGATGGCTGGAAGGCTGAAGCTGAAAAGCAATTGAAGGGTAAGCCGCTTGAATCGCTTAATCGGACGACACCTGAAGGAATTGAGCTGAAACCGCTGTATACCGCGGAGGACCTGGAGGCACTTGAGTACACCAATTCAATGCCGGGACTCGAGCCCTTTATCCGTGGCCCCCAGGCAACCATGTATGCAGGTCGCCCCTGGACGATTCGTCAGTATGCCGGTTTTTCAACCGCCGAAGAATCCAACGCATTCTATCGTCAGCTGCTGGCTGAAGGTGGCCAGGGTATTTCCGTTGCCTTTGATCTGGCCACGCACCGGGGCTACGACTCCGATCATGAACGCGTAACGCACGACGTCGGAAAGGCGGGTGTGGCGATTGACTCCGTAGAGGATATGAAAATCCTGTTCGATGGTATTCCCCTCGACAAGGTTTCTGTTTCGATGACGATGAACGGTGCTGTGCTGCCCATTCTGGCTGGATACATTGTTGCCGCGGAAGAGCAGGGCGTAGAGCAGGCGCAGATGGCCGGCACTATACAGAACGATATCCTGAAAGAGTTTCTGGTTCGTAACACTTATATCTACCCGCCTGAACCCTCTCTGAGGATTATTGGCGACATTATTTCGCACTGCACAGAACACATGCCACGGTTCAATACGATTTCAATTTCCGGTTATCAC
>JABBBA010000436.1 GCA_018607685.1 K189A clade bacterium
GCCGGCAACCGAGTTGGAAGGTAGTCGTCAGGTTGCCGAAGCTTTCCAGGAAGCGCTCACAAGCGCACGCATACCTCATCGCAATAGCGATCGAGGCTTCCTAAGCGTGAGTATTGGCCTGAATGTGATGACGCCGGGACGATCATCGTCCGCGGACCTTTTCGTGATGGAAACAGACCAGGCCCTGTATGAGGCCAAAGAATCAGGCCGGAACAAAATTTGCCAGGCGAGATCTGTGACTTCAGCCTTGTAATTAGTCCATCTGGGCAAGCCGTTCCTGGACTGCCACTCGAACATCGTCAATATAACTAAACCCGGTGACTGCAAAAATCAGGCTGACTACGGCGGTGAACGAAGGTAACCGAAGTGGACTAGCGGACATGATGACTCCTAAAATTCATCACTAATGTTACACCAACAAAGCCCTGTTCTTCAGAACCCGTGCTAAACTCGCGCGCCATGCCAATAGCCACCTTAACAAACCTGTCCCTCGCCTTCGGTACCGACCAGATACTGAATCGCATTGAACTGTCTATCGACCCCGGAGAACGAATTGCGTTCGCGGGCAGAAATGGCGCGGGCAAATCGACCCTGCTTGGCCTCATCAGCGGAGACGTTGTGGAGGATGATGGCAATCTCTGGCGCGCAGATAACCTTAAGTTCGTTACTCTAAGCCAGGACTTACCAGAGCGATCTGACATCACCGTTTTTGATTCTGTCTCCGGCGTGTTTGATGAACTGGGCAAGCAACTGGCTGAGTATCATCACATGACGGCACAGGCGACCGGCGATGATCTGGACACAAACCGCCTGTCACAACTGCAGGAAGCGCTTGATCACGGGGACGGCTGGAACATCAGTCATCGCATTGAAGCAACCCTGCATCGGCTGAAACTGGACGCAGATGCGACACTATCGAGCCTGTCAGGGGGCTGGCTAAAGAGAGTCGCTATTGCTCAATCGCTGGTCCTTGACCCCGATGTCTGGATTCTGGACGAACCTACCAATCACCTGGACCTCGAAGGAATTGAGTGGCTTGAATCACTGCTGCTGGATTTCCAGGGCACCGTTTTGTTTGTCAGTCACGATCGCCAGTTGATGCAATCGGTGGCCACAGCGATTGTTGAAATAGACCGGGGCAAAGTCACCCGCTACAACTGCGACTACACAACGTTCATCGAGCGACGCGAAAAAGCGCGCGAGACAGAGCTCGAGCACAACAAACAGTTCGACGACAAGCTCAAACTGGAAGAAACCTGGATTCGCCAGGGCATCAAAGCCCGCCGCACCAGGAACGAAGGTCGTGTCCGTGCGCTGGAGGCATTAAGAGAAGAACGTGGCAAGCGCATCTCAACCAAGGACCTAAAACTGCAGGTTGATAGCGGCATCAGCTCCGGCAAGATTGTTAAGGAAACGACGGGTCTTGGAAAATCCATCGATGGAAAGCTGATCATCAAGGACCTGGATCTCATTATCCAACGGGGCGACCGAATAGGCATACTCGGGCCCAATGGTTGCGGCAAATCAACCCTGTTGAAACTTCTGCTGGAAGAATTAACACCGGATGCCGGTACACTCAAAACCGGCAGTAAGCTACAGGTCGCCTATTTCGACCAGATTCGCGAGCAACTCGATCAGGAAAGAAGCGTACACGACTATATTGCCGAGGGTCGGGACTTCATTGAAATTAAAGGTAAAGACCTGCATGTCGTGTCATACCTGCAAAATTTCATGTTCAACCCTGACCAGGCACGCGCACCTATTCGCACATTGTCAGGCGGCGAACAGAACAGACTCTTGCTCGCCAAACTATTCGCCCTGCCGACAAATTTCCTGGTACTGGACGAACCCACTAACGATCTGGATATTGAAACCCTGGAACTACTGGAAGAACTGCTCGTTGAATATACGGGAACAGTGCTTCTGGTCAGCCATGACCGAACATTTATGGACAATGTAGTCTCCAGCCTGCTGGTGTTTGAAGGTGACGGCAAGGTCCAGGAATATGTGGGCGGCTATTCGGACTGGGTGAAAGGTGCCAACACCCATAAATCCGGTAACACTGGAGGTGGCAATAACAGCACCAATGCCTCAACCCAAACGGGCAGCCATCAGGATCGCAAGAAGCAAAAGGCCGCAGATCAGAAACGCGCCAGGGATCTGGATAAGCTCACCACCAAGATAGAAAAAGCTGAGCAGGAACTGGCTAAGGTAAATCTAGAGATGGGCGAAGCCAGCTTTTTTAATAAATCGCCAGAGCAACAAACGGCCACCTACGACAAGGTTACCGAACTGGAAGCCCGCATCATGACATTGATGGAAGAATGGGAAACCCTTGAAGCCAGCTAAACAACCTTCCAGTAAGTCGACCGGGGATAAATAACTGGTGTAGGATTGCTCGACACTAAGCGGGAGCAATTATGTCAGGCAAAGATCACGAACAGGTATCCATCTACCCCTTCTCCGATGAAAAGCGAGAAGAACTCCTAACCAAAGCGCGCGAAGCCGTATTCAACTGGACAACCAAAGACGGCTGGGCCGTAGGTGTAATCCATGGGTTTGTCTGGAAAGACGGCCGAGGCTGGATTACTTGCGGGGTACATCGTCACCGCGTCTCAGCGATTCGCCGTGACCCACGTTGCTCACTGGTCGTCAGCGGCATTGCAGCGCCAGACGGTCCGAATGGCGCGATAACGATTAAAGGTCGTGCAATCATCCACGACGATGAAGAAACCAAAAAGTGGTTCTACCCTGCCCTCGCCCGCGGTCCTTACGGTACAGGCGGTGCAGATGGCAAGCTGACGCCTGAACAGGAGGCGGCGGCCACAGCGTTCGAAGAAAGACTCGATTCACCACTCCGGGTCATCATCGAAATCGTACCTGTGAAATGGATTAC
>JABBBA010000432.1:0-2514 GCA_018607685.1 K189A clade bacterium
GCCTATGCCAGCAGCCTCCGCCTGCTTTGCTACCGTATCGACAAGCCAGCGTTCCTGCGGGTGGGTAGGGTTCTCGATGACCTGGACGCCCATCGATCGCTTGGCCATCCATTTGGAGATGGCCAGTGAAATAAACGATCCGCCGAAGCCGATGACCGCAGACATCACCAGCAATGCGTAGAGGTTCAGGTCAACACCATTGGCTGCGAGCAGGCCCTCGATGCCGAGGATCTGGAAAGTAATACTGATTAGAGCGATGACTGCGATGTTGGTCGCAATAAACAAAAATATTCTGGTCATGGTTCGTTCTCGTGTGGACTTGATGTTAAGCGGTTATATTGTGGCACGAACCGCTAATTTCAACTCCATGTGTCGATTGTCCCTTGGACAGAACTTCAATGGCGCTGGTTAGCTGTCCCTGGTGGTGAAGTAGAGTAAAAGACTGCCCATGAGAGCGGATATAAGAGAACCTACCAGCACGCCGGTCTTGGCCACTTCGATAAGGGCCTGGTCATCCCAGGCAAGGGTTGAGATGAAAAGGGCCATGGTGAAGCCGACGCCGGCCAACATCCCCACAGCAGCGATTTGGGTGAACGTCATTCCCTCTGGCAGTTCCGCTACTTTTAACTTCACTGCAAGCCAGGCGAAAAAGAAAATACCCAACGGCTTACCGATGACTAACCCCCCGATAACACCCAGGGCGACTGAATTTGCGATGACGGCTGAAAAGTCTCCTGCGATAACGACACCGGCATTCGCAAGTGCAAATATTGGCATGATCATGAAGGTGACAAAGGGCATTAATGCATGTTCCAACTCCTGGAGCGGTGCGGTGGCTTTCTCGGTAACCTGTTCCATGGAGTGAACGATGCTGTGCTGTTCGTTTGTGAGTAAAACGTTCCCCCTGGGTAACCCGGTTTCGCGTAGACGTCCTAAGAGTGCTTCGGTTTGTTCCGCGAACTGGTTGCCATCGATACGCGTGCGGGCGGGAATGGTGAAGGCCATCAATACTGCGGCCAGAGTTGCGTGAACACCAGACTGCAGGAAAGCAACCCAGACAATAAACCCAATCAGGAAATACAGAACCGGATTTCTGACGCCGGCGATATTCGCACCGATAGACACCAGGAGGAAGAAACCACCAAGCACCAGGCTCTGCAATGCAATGTCATCCGTGTAGAAAATTGCGACGACGAGTATTGCCCCGATGTCGTCAACGATGGCGAGTGCAGTAAGGAATATTTTTAGTGAAATAGAGACTGGAAACAGAGCGAGGATGCCAAGCGCGAATGCAATGTCCGTCGCCATTGGGATACCCCAGCCCAGAGAACCTTCGCCGTCGGGGTTAATGGCAAAGTAAACGAGCGCGGGGACCAGCATGCCGCCTACTGCGCCAAAAATAGGCAGAGCGGCGGTTCTTGGGTTTGCCAGTTCCCCGGCAAGAAATTCCCGCTTGATCTCAAGCCCAACAACGAAGAAGAAAACACCCATCAGTCCGTCGTTAATCCAGTGACCCAAAGATTTAGACAGCTCGAAATCACCGATGCCGATGGTGGCGTAGGTGTGGAGAAGATCGTAATAGCTCTCCTGATAACTGGAGTTGGCCCACAGCAGTGCGATAACGGTAAACAGTAACAATAGTCCTGCACCTGCAAGCTTGTGCTTGAGGAACGTCTGGAATGGTCTTGTTACTCTATCGATAAAAACTGGATCTACTGTCATGGACGTGGCTCATGAATTTACTAAATAAGTTTATCAACTAATGGAAATTTAAAAGTTTCTATTTTACCGAGCAGGTCGTCTGAACTGTCAGATACCAGTAACATTTGTTGATGTGCTGTTTTGACAAACCCCTTCGCCGCCGTGTCCTCAAGAAATTCGATCAACTTGTCGAAATACCGGTTTACGTTTAACACAGCGATTGGTTTGTGGTGAAAACCCAGCTGCGCCCAGGTCCAGATTTCGAACAGTTCCTCAAGGGTCCCCAGGCCACCGGGAAGCGCGATGAATGCATCGCTGAGATCGGCCATTCGTGTCTTTCGTTCGTGCATTGAGCTGGTCACGATCAACTCGGACAACCCCGTGTGAGCGATTTCCTTGTCCGCGAGGGACTTTGGCATCACACCCGTCACGCGCCCGGCAGATGCCAGGACCGAATCAGCAACAGTACCCATCAGGCCAATGCTGGCTCCGCCGTAAACAAGCCCATATCCGTGGGCGGCGATGGTACTGCCAAGGTCGAAAGCGGCGGCGGTGAACATTGGATCGTTACCGCTGCTTGAACCGCAATAGACACAGATATTTGGCATCAGCAGGGTAGCTGGATAACAAACAGGTCTGTCATCGACTTACTCGAGTTCAGTTACCGATGTGATGACCTTGTGAACGATGCCGTATTCGATGGCTTCTTCAACAGACATCCAGTAGTCCCGATCAGTGTCCTTCTGGACCTGCTCAAGAGGCCGGCCGGTTTCATCGGAGATGATCTTGTTGATCCGCTCCTTGGTCTTAAGG
>JABBBA010000432.1:2524-2879 GCA_018607685.1 K189A clade bacterium
GATCTCTTCCATATGGATGGCGATATCGGTTGCATCGCCGCGCGATCCGCCGCTGGGCTGGTGAACCAGGTAGCGCGTGTTGGGAAGTGAGAATCGGTTTTCTTTCTTCGCCGCAAGGTAGATGTTGGTGGCGGCACTCGCAACCCATCCGGTTCCAACCACGCGGACGACAGGTTTGATGAACTTGATCATGTCATAGATAACGTCACCGGATTCCACATGTCCGCCAGGAGACGAAATGTAGATCGTAATCGGATCGGTGCTTTCAGCGGACAGTGCAAGCAACTGTTCCGCTACTGATCGAGCAATACGTTCGTTAATGTTGCCAAAGATGGAAATGGATCGGGATTTGAAT
>JABBBA010000108.1 GCA_018607685.1 K189A clade bacterium
CTGCCGGGGGTCTCGGACAAGCTCGACTATGAGGCTGAGCTTTGCCTGGTCATTGGCAAGCGCTGCAAACATGTTCCTGCCGAGCGAGCCCATGAGGTGATTGGTGGTTATTTCTGCGGAAACGATGTCAGCGTGCGTGACTGGCAGCTTCGTGTACCCACCTTCCAGATTGGTAAATCATTCGACACGCACGGACCGATGGGGCCATGGCTCGTAACACCCGATGAAGTCGGTGATCCCCATAATCTTGATCTCCTGTGCACGGTTAATGGCGAAGAACGACAGAAATCCAACACGAAATACCTGATCTTCAACTGCTTCGAAGCGATTGCGCATCTCAGCCAGTCTTTCACCCTTGATGTTGGTGATGTTCTTTTTATGGGTACGCCGAGTGGCGTAGGCGTTGCCATGAAGCCTCCTTCGTTTATGAAAGTAGGTGATGTTGTACGTGTTGAAATAGAAAAACTGGGTTACATCGAGAACACGGTGGTAGCTGAAGACGGTAAAACCGTTATTGGTTGAATAGGCGAGTAACAAGGCGCCGTATTGTTTTTCAGGCTTGTGCTGAACATCCGCTATCAGGAGCTCAACATGAAATATGAGGTTGAAACGGTTGATGTAGAGGGTAGCTCCATGGAGATCTTTATCTTCAAACCAGCGGGGGAGGGACCTCATCCAGCGGTAATCCTGGCGCAGCATATTCCTGTTGGTCATACGGGAATTGAAAATGATGAGTTCACGCTGGTCACTGCGGCACGGATAGCATCGGAAGGGTACGTCGTTGCGGTGCCATTCATTTTCCACTGGTGGCCGAAAGATGAAGACATGATGTTAAAAGCCAAAGAGACCAGAGACGACTGGACCGTTTCTGATCTGCAGGCGACGCGGCAGTTGCTGAATAACAGGGTTGATGTCGATGGTGCCAGAATTGGAATAGTGGGGCACTGCTGGGGTGGCAGGGTTGCCTGGCTGGGTGCCTGTCATCTTCAGGGCCTTGCTGCCTGTGGCCTTTTCTATGCGGGCAGAATCAAGCTGGCGCTCGGCGAAGGCTTTCCTCCTGCGATCGAACTGGCGAACCGGATTAGTTGTCCGGTCATTGGATTCTTTGGCAATGAAGACCAGAATCCGACACCGGAAGATGTCGATGCTTACGAGAAAGCATTACAGGAAGCAGGAACTGAATACACGTTTCATCGTTACGATGGGGCAGGGCATGCTTTCCAGAACTTCCCGACGCCTGATCGCTATTGTGAGGCCCAAAGTGAGGATGCCTGGGAGAAGTTACTCGACTTTCTGTCCGTGAATCTCAAAGACGTTAGCAGCGGCTAATAATCGTTCATCCCGGACTATTCACCCCAGACCATTGGCGAGTGTGATCAGCTTGCTCCTTTGGGCGTCGAGTGTTTCCGTCAAGGCATCTGGGCCAGCCATGGTTCTTTGTACCAGGACTTCTGAAACCGGGTTCAGGCCAACAAGCCGGGTCCAGGCATTCATGTAAGGCGATTGAAAGTCGAATGGGTCCGGCTTGCCATCTTTTGGACTGTAGTCACCACCGCGGGAATAGATCAGTGTTGCCGGACCTGACGCGAGTCCCTTCGGTCCATTCTCATCGCTGGTGAATGTCAGACCGGGGTGGGTAATCAGGTCAATGTACTGCTTCAGTTTATAGGGAATACTGAAATTCCACATGGGGATGGCAAACAGATAACTGTCAGCTTCCAGAAACTGGCTGACTAGATTTGTGATGGCTGACCATTGTCTCGCTTCTTCGTCGTCCAGATCGAGCCCCATGGCGAATTTCATTTTTGCGGCTGTTATTTCCAGGGTGACTTCCGGCAATTGTGCTTCAAACAAATCCAGCCGATCGACCTTTACTGAGTCGGTTAGAGCGTTAGTAAAAATGAGAGATGCCTGGTTTGCGGCAGAAACCTCACCCCTTGGGGATGCATTGATGTAAAGCAGGTTGGTCATATTCGACTCCAGGACTTCATGGATAAGATGGTTCGGGAACTTGATTATACAAAAATCGGTTGGGGTGCGGTTCGGCGGCTTGTTAACATGGAAAGTCTCCAAATAACAAAGAATATCCGCCCTATGTCAGTGAAAATTGGTACGCCGCTAAGCCCGCGCGCAAAGAAGGTGATGCTGTGTGGTTCGGGAGAGCTGGGTAAAGAGGTCGTGATCGAACTTCAGCGTCTGGGCGTCGAAGTCATTGCCGTCGATAGATACGAGAACGCACCTGCCATGCAGGTTGCCCATCGATCACATGTCATTAGCATGCTGGAAGGTGCGGCATTAAGGGCTGTGATCGAAGCAGAAAAGCCAGACCTGATTGTGCCGGAAATCGAGGCTATAGCGACCGATACATTGGCCGAGCTTGAAAATGAAGGGTTCTCTGTTATCCCGACAGCCAAGGCCGCGCAGTTAACCATGAACAGGGAAGGCATCCGTCGACTTGCGGCTGAGGAGCTTGACCTTAAAACCAGCCCCTTTGAATTTGCCCAAACCAAACAGGAATATATGGATGCCATCGGCAGGATCGGCCTGCCCTGCATCATTAAGCCGATCATGAGTTCCTCAGGAAAAGGGCAATCGCTGGTGCGAGACAAGACGGAAATCGACCAGGCCTGGGATTATGCCCAGGAAGGCGGACGCGCCGGTAAGGGTAAGGTGATTATTGAAGGCTTCGTCGACTTTGATTTCGAGATCACGCTGCTCACGGTTCGGCACCGGGATGGCACTTCATTCTGTGCGCCCATTGGACATCGACAGGAAGGCGGTGACTACCAGGAGAGCTGGCAACCGCAAGCCATGAGTGACGAGGCTTTGGCAGCGTCAAAAGACATGGCAG
>JABBBA010000031.1 GCA_018607685.1 K189A clade bacterium
TCCAAAACCAGCGATGGGTTCTGAAGATTTCGCCTACATGCTGCAGGAAAAACCCGGCGCCTACATCTGGATTGGAAACGGCGACGGAGAAGGATCATGCATGGTGCACAACCCCGGGTATGATTTTAACGACGAGATTCTGCCAATCGGTGCAACCTGGTGGGTAAAACTTGCCGAGACCAGCCTGCCGCCGATTGTGTAAGGCTTAAGCTACCACCTGGAATCCGGTTCTGGGAAAATGTACAACGATTCGCCCAACCTGATCGTCATTTCGGGCAACGGCTATCTCATCCATACCCGCCGCCAGTAGCTCACCGTTTACTGGCTGGAAGCCGTAGTCGATCGGCATCACAGACACTGACTGCCCCGCCTGGAAATCACCTAAAAAAGCAGCATCTACAATTTCTTCCGGCTCAGCTGCGCTGGCCTGGGCAAGCGCATCTCCACCCGAAATCATTTCGACACTGCCATGGCCAAAGGCCACCATCTTTTCGTACCATGCAACCAGGTGCTCGAACGGCTCAAAGTAATCCCTCAGTACCTCCCGCGAATAGATAAACCACACATTGTGATAGGTAGAAAAGTCGACAATGCAGGGTTTATCGCCAAACAGGAATGGTCCACCGGCAGATAACTGTTGATCCAGCTGGTTGAGGTGGGCAATAAAATGCGGTTCCGCCGTTTCGAATGACATTCCTAATTCACTGGAACCTTTCGAAAACTCTGCCCGGTCCGCCATGAATGCCGACATCGCGTTCTCATCCTGGAACAACGGGTTGGTCGCCGCTGCTCTCGGTTGAAACGCGATGGACACGCACACCTTGAACAGAAAGGTATCTGTCCAATGTGCAACCGTATTGATCATCGCAAGATGCTCTTCCGGGTAGATCGTATGATCCGGGTAAATATCATCTATCACCCTGCAAATGATGGCGGTGTCACAATAGACATCGGCGCCAATCTGCATCACCGGCGTTTTCCGATAACCACCGGTAAGCGGAATGGTATCGGGCCTGGGCATAATCATCGGTATCTCTACCGCCTGGTAACTCACACCTTTATACCCAAGGAGTGAACGTACCTTCTCGGAGAAAGGCGATTCTGCGTACTGGTGTAAGACGATTCCGCTCATGATGTGTTTCCTGATTAGACGAACGGAATGATAGCAGTCACCTCATGGCAGGCCAGCGGTTTTTCTCCTATAGTAAATACATCAATTACTAATGAGTAAATCCCATGAGACTATCCGAACCCCGCATCCCTGCCATCCATGAAGATGACTGGAACGAGGAACAAAACGCCGCACTGGGCGGCCAGAAAATGCGCGGTAACGTACAAAACATTTTCCGTACGCTGGCGCACCATGAAAAGCTCGCTAAAAGGTGGCTGGTGTTTGCCAATCACATCCTCGCAAAAACGACACTGACACCGCGCGACCGTGAGATCGCGATTCTTCGAGCCGGTTTTCTTGCAAAGTCAGGTTATGAATGGGGCCAGCATGTCGTCATCGGTAAACAGGCCGGACTCTCAGATGAAGAGCTTGAAGGCATCAAGGCCGGTGAGTCCGCCAGCTGCTGGAATGAGCAGGAAAAACTGATACTTAAAGCCGCAGATGAACTACACGAAGATGTGTTTATCACCGACGACACCTGGGCGGGGTTGGAAAAGCATTACAGCACCCAGCAGATCATGGATATGGTGTTTACCTGCGGCCAATACAGAATGCTGGCGGGTGCACTGAACTCTTTCGGGGTTCAACTGGATGACGATCTAGTGGGGTTGTAGCGCCCTAGTGGCGGTGCAACCTCACCGGTACGTCCTTTATCCCTCGAATGAAATTGTTTGGAAGACGTACTACGTCATCGACAACTTCGACAGTGTGGAAGCGTTTCGTGATCTCTTCCCACAATACACGAAGCTGTAACTCGGCCAGGCGATTACCCATGCAACGGTGAACACCAAAACCGAAGGCCACATGCTGTCGCGCATTGGGTCGATCGATGATCAGCCGCTCAGGCTCTTCAAATACCGATTCGTCGCGATTGCCGGACAGGTACCACATCACCACCTTGTCGCCTTCCTTAATCTGCTGACCACCCAGCTCGATATCCCGCAATGCGGTTCGGCGCATGTGGATGACCGGTGTCTGCCAGCGAACCATTTCTGCCACCATGTTAGGGATAAGGCCTGGATTCTCCCTCAGCTTCTGGTACTCATCCGGGTATTGGTTCAGCCCCAACACACCACCGCTGATACTGTTGCGTGTTGTGTCGTTGCCGCCGACGATCAAGAGCAGGATATTGCCGAGGAACAGTTCCGGGTCCTCGTTCATCGTCTTTGTATTCTCGTTGTGTGCCAGCATTGAAATAAGATCGAACTTTGGAGGCGCAGCCGCCCGCTCCTGCCAGAGCTGGTAGAACGCACCCGCGGCTTCCATCAGTTCTTCATAGCGCTTACTCATGTCAATCGAATCATCACCGGTGACTTCCGGCACAGCCGTTGCCAGGTCAGACCAACGAACCAGTTTGTGGCGTTCCTCGTAAGGAAAGTCAAACAAGGTAGCAAGCATGCGCGCGGTAAGTTCAATAGAAACTTCCTGCACCCAGTTGAAGGTTTCACCAACCGGGAGCTTTTCCAAGATATCGATTGCACGCTCACGAATAATCGGTTCCAGGCCCGCAAGATTCGTTGGGGCAACGGTGGGCGCTACTGCTTGTCGCTGCGGAGCATGTTGCGGTTCGTCCATCTGGATGAAACTTTTTCCCTGCAACTGACCTTCCTCAGCGACGTAAGGATCGACGATAGCGATGCCTTTAGCCTCCGAAGAAAATACCTCGTTGTTACTGTCGACATCCTTGATAAATCGGTGGTTGGTTACTGACCAGAACGGACCATTAACGCTGTCTTCAAGATAATGAACCGGCGCCTCTTTCCTGAGTCTGGCGAACCAGGGTTGCCAGGTATCATTTTGGAACAGTTCGGGCCGACTGACGTCGATTTCTTCAAGCGGCGTAGCGTCCGCAGCCGCCTGTTGGTCAGTAATATTCGTCATGTAGGGCTCCTTGGATTCAGTTTATAACAGGGCATCATGTCTTTAATGGTTATCATTCTACTGACTCAGATCACGGGGAAAGCCATGGTTGCCTTTGAGTTCTAGTACAGGTTCTCAACGTCGTTCTGCTTGAGTCCTGCCTGCATATCTTCAACCGATATTGACAGCTTGCCATGATCTATCAGTGCCTGACCGTAGGTTGGTAGCCCTTCGACGGACTCCCATTTTTCAGGGTTCCACAAATTTGATCGGATCATGGATTTACCGCAGTGAAACATCGCTTCCTCTACACGAACAACGATTGCGAACTTTGGACGCTTATCCTTGATGATCATGGTCTCTAGCAGGTCGGGGTCTTTCACGATTAGCGCGGAACCGCTGACCCTGACGACTTCACGCCTGTTCGGGACAACGAACATCAATCCAATTCGCGGGTTCTCAAGAATATTGTTAAAGGTGTCCGCTCGATTATTACCCGGTCGATCCGGGATCGCGATTGTATGAGGGTCTATAACTTTCCATGACCCTGCGGGATCGCCCTTTGGCGCCACATCAACCTGACCGGATTTATTGACAGTCGATAGCACAACAAACGTCGACCGCTCTACCCATGCTCGGCAATGCTGATCAAGATGATCAATGCATTTGGTGTCCTGACTGTAGTAAACCTCGCCGATAACCTCACGGATTTCAGCTTCCGTCGATACTATTTGCTTTGGCTCGTACAATGCGTTCGCCTTTTTATGCAATGAGTACTTTGATCATAAGTCATTTCGCATGACAGAGCCTACCCCATCAAACGGCTTTCTGCTCCCTTAGGGTCGCCCTCTTCCACGCTCACAACCTGAGGAAAACGGCGCCCATGCGGACCTGACGCCAGGCGATGAACTAAAAGCAACTTTAACGACCAAACATTTTGAGCCTGCTTACGACGAATACACCGTTTAACGGGATCAAAGCCATGCGCTAATCACTTCCTGTCGAGCATCTTGTATAGAATACCCGTTACACATGGAGTAGTACGATGGACAAATCAGTTCGGTTTTGGGACCGCATGGCAGAACGATACGCGAGACAATCGATTTCAAACCCGGATGTCTATCAAAAAAAACTTGAACTCACACAACAGTATCTTAACCCTGAATCCCGCGTACTTGAGTTTGGTTGCGGCACTGGCTCGACAGCACTGACCCATGCAACAAAAGTCCAACACATCGTTGCCATCGACTATTCACCGAAGATGATAGAAATAGCTAACCGAAAACTCGCGGAGGCACATGTCGACAACGTAACTTTCAGTTGTACTTCACTATTTGATCCTGAGTATGAAGAGGAGTCATTTGATGCGGTGCTTGCTCTGAACGTACTACACCTCGTAGACAACTATCAGAGGTTTATCCAGCGAGCCTATGACTTGCTGAAGCCAGGAGGTGTCTTTATCAGCAGTACCGCCGTCCTGGATAAGAACAGGCTGTTGAAGCTTATATTGGGTTCAGGGACCGCGCTCGGCCTTATTCCGAAAATTCAGTTCATTGCACAGGACCAGCTTGAGAATAACCTGACTGAGTGTGGATTTACGTTGAAAGAAAAGCTGTCACCCTCCTCCCGGCTCGGCTCTGTTTTTCTCATCGGGAAAAAGTCCTAAAAGACCGGATTGGCTTCCAAGACTCCACATCGAATTGGCGCCCATTCATCCTTGTTCGCTCTTTCCGGCGTGTTTTTATTTCGACCAAATCCAGGGTTTAGAATCTCGCCTGTACTCGCCCGCCAACTTTAAGGTCGATATGCCCCGCTTTCGTTGGCAACAATCACCTAAAACCTGCATGCTCGTGTTTTCAATTAATGGATAAGGTGATGTCATGGCAGATTACATTCCGCCTACTCTGGACTGGGTCCGAAAGCAGGTTGAAGAATACGAAGGTAGCGGAGGCACAAAGGGTACAACCCTCCTTGATACGGGAATGCCATGCATCATCGTGACACACACGGGCAACCGGACCGGCGGAATTCGAAAAATACCGCTAATGCGCGTCAAGGTCGACGACAGTTATGTGCTGGTGGGTTCAATGGGTGGTCAGCCGAAGAACCCGGTCTGGGTTTACAACCTTCGTGCTAACGCAAGCGTAGAGATCCGCGATGAAACGGAAGTCACAGCAATGACCGCCAGGGAAGTAACAGACGAAGATGAACGAGCCCGACTATGGTCGGCTTGCGTCGAAGCCTTCCCACCGTATGTGGAGTACGAAGCAAAGACGACTCGGAAAATTCCGGTTTTTCTGGCCGAGCGAAGCTAAGCCCAGGAAGTTCGGCATGGATGAAGCCAGCCTGCTATGGGGATTTCTATTCGGAACCATTGGCATCGCAATGGCCGTTTACGGCAGGAAGCACAAAAAAGTGGTGCCGATGGCCTGCGGTGTGATGTTGGTGGTTTTTCCCTACGTGGTCACCGAGGTGTATGCACTGGTTGGGATTGGTGTACTGCTGTTGCTTATTCCGTTTTTTATACGTCGGTAACCGGATCGTTGATTTCTAACCATCCGTAGGCCAGTTCCCTGTTATCGAACAACCGAAACTCACCTGCATAAACCTTGTTTACCAGCATCGACAGGAACATCCAGGACGGACCTCGGCTGCTCACCAGAGCGGTCTTTGCTAATGCGGTAATCGGGAATTTACGCAGCCTCGCCACAAAGCGGAAGCTATCGATAGTTGAGAGAGAGGCATCGTCCGAGGCAGTAAAATCACATAACCGGTTCAACGACGGATCAAATTGCAGATCTGATCCCAGAGTATCAACAACATCCATGTAATCCTGCAAAACCGGACAGCCAAACACCGTCACAGTGATGATGTTCTGCTCCGTTGAAATATGATGGTCAATCCAGCCGTTTTCACTCACTTTAACTTCCCTGTAGAAAGTGGCTCAATCTATCAGGACAGATCAACGCTCTTGTCGATCTGCGCCCAGGCTAGCTTGGAAAGGTCATAAGCACCTGACCCGGCTTCTTCAGCACTGCGGCTCGCAGCCGTGCCGTCTCGGACCCGCTTGGCAATACCCTGGAGAATCGCCGCCAGGCGGAACATGTTAAAGGCTATATAGTAGTCCCAGTTATCAATGCCGGAACGACCGGTTCTTCGACAATAAGATTCTATGTACTCTTCCTCGCTCGGAATACCCAATGGCTTCAAATCAACGCCTCTTAATGAATCCCTGTATCGCATGCACATGTAGGCGAAATCACTGAGCGGATTGCCAAGGGTACTCAGTTCCCAGTCAAGGATACCAATCACCTCGTTTCGCTCTTTGTGCATCATCATGTTATCGATCTTGGGGTCGCCGTGAACAATGGTGCAGCTGTCTTCAACGGGGATGTTTTTCGGCAGATACTCGATGAGATTATCCATATAAGGATTCTCTTCGGTCTTGGTGATTTCATACTGGCTGGACCAGCGGGATAGCTGCCGTTCAATATAAGCGCTGTGCTTACCAAAATCGGAAAGCCCGACGGCCTCGAAATCAACACAGTGAAGTTTAGCAAGGGCGTCGTTAGCGGCATCCCATATTTCACCGCGTTCCTGCGGGGTATAGGGTCCAGCGGTACTATCCCAAATGACTCGGCCATCAAGATATTCCATGACGTAGAACCAGGTGCCAATCACGCTATCATCAGTGCAAAGCGCGTAGGTTTTTGCGGTTGGTACATTGGTGCCCTGAAGAGCGGACATCACTTTATATTCCCGGTCGACGGCGTGAGCAGACTTCAGTAACTCTCCCGGCGGCTTGCGGCGCATCACATACTGCTGCTCACCCGCTGACAGGAGATACGTCGGGTTCGACTGACCACCCGCAAACTCTTCTACGGTTAGCTTTCCGGAAAACCCTTCTACATTTTCCTCCATATAGTCCTGCAGCCTGGGAATCTCAAACTGATGCCGTTCCTGTACTGCGATCGTGCCCATATTCTCTTCGGGATCAAACTCTGCCATGTCAGTTCCTACTGGTTGATTTCTTTAACGAGTGCCAGCACATCATCATGATGTGTCTTGGTTTTCACTTTCTGCATTACATGTTTGATCTTGCCATCGATCCCTACCAGAAAGGACATGCGATTAATCCCCATGTACTCTCTTCCCATAAATTTTTTGAGGCCCCAGACGCCATATTTGTCTGCGATGGCGTGATCTTCATCGGACAACAGATCGAAGTTCAGCTTTTCTTTCTCCTGGAACTTCTTTAGCTTCTTGACCGGATCCGGACTAAATCCAAGCACCACAAGCTTCTGTCGATTGAGTTTCGCTTTCGAATCCCTCAACCCACATGCCTGGGTGGTGCATCCCGGCGTCATCGCTTTAGGATAGAAATACACAAGAACATTTTTCTTTCCCTTGAAATCCTTCAGGGAAACCTTTTCACCGTCCTGATTTAGCAGGGTAAAAGCCGGAGCCGTTTTACCTACCTTAGGCAACGCCATATTCAATACCTGCCTGTTTCCAAAGGCGCATAAGTTACCAGCTTCATGATTGATAGACCAGATTCACATCAGTCACTATGCGGCGGGTTCAGGTCAATTTCCAGGTCTGCGGCCGGAGAGCTAACGATGAAACCTGCGCGTAAATGTTCAAGATACAACTTCGAATGACCTGGTACCTGATTGACGGCTTCTGCACCAGAGCGCCACTGATAGTCACTATGCTCGTAGTTCAGCGCAACAGGGGTTGTTGCATCGACAAACGCGACAAAAGTGACCAATGCCTTGCTCGAGTCCGCATGAGGGATCTCCATGCCAAAGGAAAACAATTGATCAGGCCTGAACCCTGTTTCTTCACGGAGTTCACGCAGGGCGGTTTGCAGCGGTTCTTCACCAGCTTCGGGCGTACCACCCACGGGCCACCAGACATCTTTATGCTGGCCACCGCTTCGTTTCAGAAAGAGTACTTTACGTTGATCAGGAAACTGCCTGATGACATAAACGATGACGCCGGCAACAGGTCGAGGCGACGCCATCGGTTATAGATCAGCTAACGGTCCAGGTATGTCCGCTGCGAAGCAAATCATTAAGATCCGCAGAACCTTTTGCCTCGCGAACAACGATTCTCTGCTGATAGACATCATCTGTATAGCTGGGTGCCGTGGATTCACAGTATAGAACACCAATCGGCTCAGGAAACTCCGGTAACTTCAAACCAGCCAGCATCTGCGCCAACACCTTATTCGTTTCATCATGAACAACGATGTCATCGATCGTCACACCATCTTCACCCAGCGTCACAATCTCGAGCAGCAACGTCTTTGGGTTCAAGTGAAGGCCTTTCTGGTTATCGACACCAAAGGTCAAAGGAGCCCCGTGCTCTAACACGAGCCTTGTATCAGCTGCCGTTTTCTTATCCTTGATCTGGTCAAAAATACCGTCATTGTAGACAGGGCAATTCTGGTAAATCTCAACGAAGGATGCGCCCTTGAAATCATGGGCACGACCAAGAACAGGCGCCATGTGTTTGGCTTCAGTATCAATCGTTCGCGCAACAAACTTCGCGCCTGAACCGAGTGCGAATACACAGGGACGCAACGGCATATCGATTGATCCATCAGGCGTCGATGGGGATTTGGTACCAACTTTGGACGTTGGAGAATACTGTCCTTTGGTCAGACCATAGATTTCATTGTTGAACAGCAGTATTTGAATGTCTACATTTCGGCGCAGCACATGGATCATGTGATTTCCGCCGATACTAAGGCCATCACCGTCGCCGGTAACCATCCAGACGTCAAGTTCCGGGTTAGACAACTTCACGCCAGTTGCAAAGCCAGGAGCGCGGCCATGAATCGTATGGAAACCATAGGTGTCCATGTAATAAGGAAATCGTGACGAGCAACCAATCCCGGACACGAACACCTGGTTCTCTTTCTGGACATCCAGTTCCGGTAGCAGCTTCTGAATCGTCTTCAGGATCGCGTAATCACCACAACCCGGACACCACCTGACTTCCTGGTCCGATGAGTAATCTTTGGCGGTTAGTTTTTGCACAGGTGCATTCATTTTACGACTCCAGTAGCGAACGAATCGCTGTTTCAACTTCCCTGATCTTAAAGGGCTGTCCAGATACCTTGTTCAGCGGTTTCGCATCAATCAGGTACTTGGCTCTAATGATATTGACAAATTGTCCCGTGTTCATCTCAGGCATCAACACCTGGTCATACCCGGCCAGTAATTCGCCAAGGTTTCTAGGTAAAGGGTTCATATACCTGACATGGATATGTGATACATCCAGATTTTCCATGCGACAACGTTTGACCGCCTGGTGAATTGCACCATAGGTTGATCCCCAGCCGACGACTGCGACCTTACCTTTCGTGTTACCCAGCGAGACTTCCTGTTCTGGGATGTAGTTCGCGATGCCCTCTATCTTGTCCTTACGCAGATCCGTCATTCTCTGGTGGTTATCGGCGTCGTAAGAGATGTCGCCGGAATCAAAGTCTTTTTCAATACCACCAATACGGTGTTCAAGGCCTGGTGTACCTGGCTTCGCCCAGACTCTCGAAAGCGTTTCGGGGTCACGGTTCGCAGGCGAAAATCCGTCAGGATTCGTTTCGAACGTTACAGGGAACGGTTCGTAATCATTAATATCCGGGAGTAACCATGGCTCTGATGCATTCGCCATATACCCATCACTCAGCAGGATCACCGGTGTCATGAACTGAGTAGCAATTCGAACAGCCTCGATGGCCACATCGAAGCAATCTACCGAAGTAGAACATGAGATGACCGGCAGCATTGTGTCCCCATGTCTGCCAAACAGTGACTGGTTAAGGTCTGACTGTTCAGTTTTAGTCGGCAAGCCTGTAGATGGGCCACCGCGCTGGGTGTTCACAACAACCAGTGGAAGTTCAGTCGCACTCGCCAGTGAAATGGCTTCGGCCTTCAGGGATATCCCCGGACCTGAGCTTGAGGTAATACCGAGTGAGCCAGCAAATGAAGCACCGATGGCCGCACATACTGCTGCAATTTCATCCTCAGCCTGGAACGTCACTACATTGAATTGTTTTTGGCCAGACAGCGTGTGCAGCAAGCTTGATGCCGGTGTAATCGGATACGAAGCAAAGGTGATAGGTAGATCAGCTAGCTGGCCGCCTGCGATCAATCCGTAAGCAAGCGACTCGGAACCAGTGATGTTTCTGTAGAGACCGGGTGCGACCTCCGCCCTCGGAACTCTGTAGACCTCGACACCCGTCGGCAGCTCGGCGGTCTCGGCATAGGCGTGACCCGCATTTAGCGCAGCTACGTTCGCATCAGCGATCTCTGGTTTGTTGGCAAATTTTTTCTTCAGGTTGTCTACGGTAATCGTTCGATCTCGATCGAACAGCCACATGACCAGACCAAGAGTCCACATGTTCTTACATCGCACGGCAAACTTGTGCGACAAACCAAATGGTTTGACCGCCTCCACTACCTGCTTGGAAACAGCAATAGGAATAACCCGATACGCATCAAGCGAACCATCTTCTACCGGGTTGCTGGCATAACCAGCTCTTGCCAAATTTTTATCCGTGAAGGCGTCCGTATCGATGACCAGCAAACCACCCGGCAGAACATCTTTAAGATTTGTAATAAGCGCCGCTGGATTCATCGCGACCAGAACGTCTACGTCATCACCCGCGGTGGAAACATCCTCGGAACCAAAATAAATTTGGAAAGCAGAAACCCCAAACGTCGCACCGGCCGGTGCGCGAATTTCTGCGGGGAAATCCGGGAAAGTTGCGAGGTCGTTACCATAGATCGCGGTAGCCTCGGTAAAATTACTACCGGTCAGCTGCATACCATCCCCGGAATCGCCGGCGAACCGAACGACAACATCGCTCACCTGATGAGCACTATCCTGGTTACTTACTTCTTCGACTGCGGACATTAAATCTCAACCCTCACTAGTAATTTTGTGCAGTGGCAATAATCGGAAAAGGCGTTCAAAAAAAAGCACGCCTATTGGCGTGCAGCGCGTCGATAGTTACTGTTCGTCCGGACCTCTGCTAGTCAGAAATTTTACATGTTTAACAGGCATTTGAACAACCTGACCCCATGTTTTTAACCTTCCATCACCCTGAGTTTCATTACGACAGAACCAATAATGATCTGGTCGCCGCTACTGACAGAAACGAGACCCTTATCGTCTATGGATTGCCCATTTACAGATGTGCCGTTAGTGGACCCTAAGTCCTCAATAAACACGCGGTTATTCTTCACCTTAATGCGTGCATGTTTCCTGGAAACGTCCGCATGATTGATGATGTAGGGCGAGTCTTTCGGGTTGCGCCCGATAATCACGCCGGACTGATCTACCAGCTGATCCCCGGATATCCTCAGCAGATATCGAATGCCATCGTCATCCCGACCATCGAGCACATATTCCGAGAGCTCTTCACGATGAAGCTGGGTATGTTTAGGCTCGGCAACGCCCTCCGAAACAGACCTTAGTGGTGCTTTGCCACCATTAACCCGAATACGGGCGAGAAACATCACAATTCCAATTAGCACAATCAACGCACCGGCGAAGCCAACGAGAATTCGTTCTCTGGATTCAGCAGACTCCTGCTGGCTTGTAAGCAGATCCTGGAAGCGCTCCTCCGACTTTAGTCGGTCTGCCTCAAACGCCTTGATCATCGCCTGGGTTTCTTCCCGCAGAACAACGGTCTTCTCTTCCAGTTCTCGCCTGGTATCGTCAGCCCTCGCCTGGGCCTGTTCCGCCTTATTGATGGCGACCTCGGCGCGCTCGCGCGCTATCCTCGTTTGCCTGACCAGGTCACTGTTACTTTGCTTGGTCGCATTGAGCTGCTTTTCCAGGTCTTTGGCAACTGACTGGGCCTGTTGCGCCTCGTTCTGGGCGCGACGAGCTTCAGCGGACGCAAGCTCTGCTTTCTCTCGAGCCCTGACAACTTCAGAGACACAGGTGCTTTTTGCCAGGGTGATATTAACGTTTTGCTGTGACAAAAAATTTCGCAGCGTCATCAGATCCAATGCCCTGATTGCACCGTCACTTGCCGGTTGTGTGAAATTTAGCCCAAGGACCTGACCACATTCATTAAGCAGCACGCTGCCACCGATACCACCGGTTACCGCCGTGTGCTGATACCAACCTGTGGTTTCTTTCGAGATCTTAAAGCTGTTACGCAACAACCCCTTGGACATCGAAATACTCTCTCCGGGCCCCGCCCGGGCTGCCGACCACACCACTTCACCGGAGGTTGGCTCAGCAAGGGAAAATTCCACGGGAGGTAAATCAAGGCCATTAATCTTGAGCAACGCATAGTCGCTTGAAAGATCCGTGCGCAACACCTGCGCAAATAGTTGTCCACCGGTTCCCGGGACAGTGACCGTCAGTGAGTCTGCGCCTGAGACTGACTCGGCATTAGTGACTATATAGCCACTAAAACGATCAGCCTGAACGACGAATCCACTAATTTCAGAGGTGACTTCGCGCCCTTCATAAACCTGCAGCGATACAACACTTTTACTCAACTTTGCATCTGTAATCGCGGCAAAGGACAGAGTGGAAAAGGAAAACAACAGCCCAAGAAAAACGAGACGTTTGAGAGGGGGTACCTGTCGTTGATTTTCGATCTGCAATCTCACGGGTTTAGCCTAATTAAAAAGACTAAGGCCCTCATCGATAAGTTCAGGTAACTATACTCATAAATCCTCAAATAACAATTGGGGGCCGGTACAGCCTCGTCGGAAATTTAGCTATAAAAACAACAATTTACCGAATTTGTGATGCACGTCACAAACGCGCCTCAATCAAGCTCGGCCCGGGCTCCGAAAGGGAGCTTTCCAATGCCTGGACAAATTCCTCAGCGGTCTCCACTGCCTGCCCGGGAACACCCATACTATTGCCAAGCTGCACGAAATCGATGGACGGCCCGGACAGGTCAAACAGATCAGCTGCGCGCGCTCCTATCTCATTAACACCCAGTCGAAGATATTCAGTTTCGAGGATGCCATATTTACTGTTATTGAAGATGACCGTCGTGACATTGAGCCCTTCCCTTGCCTGGGTCCAGAAAGACTGGTTGGTATACATGGAAGCACCATCACCGAGCAACGCAAGAACCGGCTGGTCAGGACAAGCAACCGCTGCGCCAACGGCAACCGGGCCACCCTGGCCGATTGAACCCCCGGTCAGGTTCAGCCATGTATTTGGCCTGGCGGTTTGGCAGGGCCCAAAAGCGGCACCGCCCCCGCCGGAATCCCCACAAATAATCGCACCTTCCGGGATCAAGGAAGCGATTGCCGCGGATATTGTTCTGGTTGATAACTTCCCGGTTGGCCGTTCCAGTACCGCCATTTGGTTCACGGCATAACCGCCACCGGAGACACCGAGTAAATCTGCCAACGACTCAAGTGCCTGGGTCGTATCTTCCTCACTATCGGAGAGACGGATCACCGCACAACTTTCCGGCACCAGGACGCTAGGGGTATTGGGGTACGCAAAAAAACTGACCGGCGAATCGGCACCGGCCAGGATCAGTTTTTCAACACCGCTTAATGCAGCCATCACCTGCTCGGGAAAATAGGGCAGGCGCTCGCATCCGGGCAATCCCGCACCGCCATCCACACGCGATGGAAACGGTGTCATCGACACCCGACAACCTGTCTTCTCGGCAATTCTGTTAGCGGCAATTCTTGCTTCCTTTGATAACCCATCCGAGTTAATCAGGATCATTGAATTGGCGTCCAGTATCTGCGCTACTTCTGAAACAATCCTGTCGTCGACCCTGGGCCTTTCCGGCGCACCCATGTATGAAGCGACAGCTGCACCCTCTTCATTCCAGCAGGCGTCTGCAGGAATAATCATCGTAGAAATCTGCCCGGCCGAACCGGGCTTGGCCGTCAGCGCCGCCTGAAGTGCAAGCATCCCATCCGTTGCCAGGCTGGACGCCGTGGAGTCTCCCTTCACCCAACTGGAGACATTCTGCGCCAGGGTATCAATGTCAGAGGTCAGCGGCGCATCAAAGCCCACATGATATAGCGCATGGTTCCCAATCAGATTAATAATAGGCGTCGATGCACGCCTGGCGTTGTGCAGATTGGCAATTCCATTCCCCAGACCGGGACCTAAATGTAACAAGGTCGTTGCCGGTATCCCTGTCATACGCCCATAACCGTCAGCGGCTCCGGTACAGACACCTTCGAACAGCGACAGCACTGCCCGCATCTCAGGTACGGCATCAATTGCCTGGACCAGATGCATCTCTGATGTTCCCGGATTCGCGAAACAAACATTCACCCCTGCAGCGGTAAATGACCTGATCAGGCTTTCGGCTCCATTCATGACTTTCTTCTATTAATAAGAACAAGCTCGCAATAATACCGGGAATCCAGGGGTCAGCACCAAGTTCTTTTGGTTCCCATGGTTTATCATCTATCGACACCCAAGCGCGTTTACAAGCTATGCATTTCCCGCCTATCAGACAGCTCCAGTACCTGGTTGCACTCCGTGAAGAATTACATTTTGGCAAAGCCGCCAGCTCGCTGAGCGTTACCCAGTCAACACTGTCTACGGGCATACGTGAACTGGAGACATCCCTCGGGATAACACTGGTTGAACGAACCAACCGCTCGGTGTCATTCACCGAAGCAGGAGAGAAAATCACCGATCGTGCGCGCTATGTGCTCATGCAGGTCGAGGACCTTGTTGCGGAAGCGAAAGGCTACACCGACCCGCTGGCCCTACCCATCAAACTGGGCGCTATCCCAACGATTGCTTCATTTGTTATGGGTGACTTCGCTTATGCTCTTCGGGAGGCCAATCCTGGCTTGCACTTATATATCCGAGAAAATACAAGCGCGAACCTGATCGCTGAGCTATTGGATAATAAACTGGATCTTGCACTGCTGGCGCTGCCCTACGATGTCGGCCGAGTTGAAACCCGAGTGATTTATCGCGAGGGGTTTCATCTGGCGTTTCATGAATCCACGGCGCTGGTCGATCGGGATTCATTTGATTTCGATGCACTGCCTGACGAAAGCCTGTTACTGCTGGAGGACGGACACTGCCTTCGGGACCATGCACTCGCAGGTTGCAGATTGAAGAACCACAAGAAAATTCATACCTTTGGCTCGAATAGCCTGCATATGTTGCTCCAAATGGTCGACAACGACCTGGGTGTGACGCTGGTTCCTGATATGGCCCTTGGACTACTGAACAATACTCACATCGACACGATTCGGTTACCCATCGAGGAATTTTATCGTGACATTGGCTTTGCGTGGAGAAAGGGTCATTCCCGCCAGTCCATTCTTAACGATGTTATGTCCCGGTTGGAACCACCGGAATTCAAAGAATGACAGAAGGGAATCGAGCCGAACGCGTATCCCTGATCGGCTTGTTTGATGTCTGATGATAGGTAAACACGACAGACAACTTGGTCTCGTCTGACAGATTTCGACCCGCTGCATGAAACAGCCTGCTGTGAAAAAACAAGACATCGCCGGGATCCAGCTCAACCGCTCTGCTCTGCTGGATGAGTGACTTATTCTCCGGGAGGTCCGGTCGCAGGAACATGGCAGCATCGAATCTACCCGAATCAAACTCAAGCTTGTGCGACCCAGGAATAACGCGCAAACAGCCATTCGTCTTGTTCTCATTACCCAGCGCTAGCCAGACACTCACCAGCTTTTCATAATCAAAGGCCCAGTAGCGATTGTCCTGATGCCATAGGGTCACACTGCTAAATCCCGGCGCCTTGGTCATAATGCAATTATGATGACACTGGGATACCGAAAGATCTTCGTCCGTCCGGAAAAGACCAGCGAGGATTCGTTTTACTTCGGGATCAAGCGCCCAGAGCCTGAAAGCCTCATCCCTGGCAAACGCCTGCAGCAAACGCCGGGATGTGTCCGCGCCGGGTGAACTGGTGTCAGTGGGTGCGCCCGGGTAATGAACATCTACCTCAAACTCTATGGGTGCGATCAACTGCCGCAGGTGATCGGATGCAATGGTACGTAACTCATCGCAGCGCTTCCCGGCCACCATGTTTCTAACAACGATGTATCCATCGCGTTCAAAGGCTGCTGCTTCGACATCATTTAGGCTGGAAAGGTTCATGGACACATTTTGATAGGTAGGTTGGCAATCATCAAATGGAATTTGTGTCATTAATTAGTTGACTTATACCTGCTGGACAAAGTCTTTAATATTAATGATTATGATTTCCAACCAACTATTGTCAGCATCCTATTGACATGATAATTCACGAAACTCTTAAAGAACTGGGCATATCCGAGCGCCAGACAGACCTGTATCTCGCCCTTCTGAAGCTCGGGCCCAGCTCCATCAGGGATATCGCCTCCTCCGTGGGCATCAACCGAGGCACCGTTTACGAGGAATTAAAACGGCTCAGAACGATGTCACTGGTGACCTACTTCCCACAGGGTAAACGCAAATTCTTCTGCGCTGAGCCACCCGATGTACTGGTTCGACGGGCAAGGCAGATCCAGCAACAAACCAATGCCGCTGCCGATCGCCTGGAACAGGAGATTTTGCCAAACCTTCTGGAAATAATGCCAGACACAACACAGACCAGCGTGTTCCATTACGAAGGTGATGAAGGCGTTGAGTATGTGCTCAGGGATATACTCAATACCGTCGGCAAATCAACGGAAAAGCGTTACCGCGTCTATTCATCCCGCCGAATCAGGAAGTACCTCTACCGGCCTTTCCCCGGATTCACCCGAGCGCGCGTTAATGCAGGCATACACGTAAACGTTCTTGCTATCGGCGAGGGGGGTGAGGATCAACCACTGTCCAACCGAAAATGGATCAAGGATACCAAGCAGGACCAGGCAGCTTCCTACGTGGCAATTTACGGCACCAAGTGCGCGATGATTTCACTTCTGGGAGGAGACTACCAGACGGTTGTCATCCTGGACTCCGAAGGGATCAGCAGCGCAATGAAAATATCATTCGATGCGCTTTGGGACAGGCTCTGAGTGACTTGTATCGAGATTAGAGATAGCTCAAACTCATTGTGAAAACAGCTTCCGGAGTCTTCCCATTGTCTAACGGTATTGAACGCTATTTGGCAGAACAGGATGTTCGCGTCAGCCCGAACATGAATGTGTATGAAGCCTCCCAGGAGATTCTCGACCGGAAAGCTTCCGGGGCGACGGTAGTAGATGCAGATGGAAAACTGATCGGCGTTTTATCAGAACTGGATTGTCTCCGGGCATTGGTGACCAGCGTCTACAATGGCAGTGATCCAGGAGGCGCATTGGTCAGCGATATCATGACTACCGATGTTGAAGTTGCTAACGCTAGCGATGACATTATCGCTACCGCGAGCTCAATGTTGGAGAGCAAGCGTCGCCGCAGACCTGTTATAAAAGACGGGGAACTAATAGGCCAGATTTCCTGCAGACAGATCCTGAGAGCTGTGACAGAAGACCTTAAGAAAGCACAACAATGAGTGAGCAGCTTAAAAAAATTGACCAGGGTCTGATCGAGACGGAGGATCGACTGCTTGCGGAGCTTGGACGATTGCGCAAGCAGGATTCGGCTGAGCTCTATAGCCAGATCGACCCCGCTCTCCACGAAGAGTTAAAATTAGGATACTCCGCTTTGCTGGAATCACTCCAGGCAACCGGGGACTGGGCCAACCTCAGCCTCAAGTCTGAGGAACAGGAGTGGATTGAAGACCGCATGCGGATTGTAAGAAATCTGCTGGTTCGAAAATTACCCACGGCTTTTCTTGTCGCCAGCCACCGGGAACACAAAACCACTGGCTCGAGCGAGTTTGGAACCGATGCTCACTATGCCTCAGAGGTACTTGGGATTCTGGACCAGCAGGTAGCAAGACATCAGATCGATGGCCGAACAATCGAAGAAGTCATACAGGAGCGGGCAGAGTTCAATGCGAAAGATCTAAGCAAAGGACACGCCCAGGACTCCAGAAGAGAAATAGCACAATCCCCGGACGAGATTAGAAATAAGCTAAGGGGTTTAACAGGGGCTGGCGGACCATCAACTTTTGCGTCCAGGGACCTCGGTGGATCCACTCCCCAAACCACCACCTCCCGAGAGCCAGCACCCGGGCCAGGGGAAAGCTCAATCGCACAGAGCCCGGAAGAAATTCGCCGGAAACTCGCCGAGCGACAATCAAACGCCACCGGTAAAGCATCCTTCGGCTCAAAGGATCTCGCCGGCATGACCGAAAAACCGCCAACCCCGACGCCGGAACAAAAGCCAAAACCTGCTTCAGCCCCACCAGCAGGCAAGGCTGTTTTCGGTTCAAGGGACATTGAACCGATCCAGGATAAATTTCCGGCACGAAACACAAAAAAAGAAGAACCACCAAAACCCAGGACCGGGCCGGCAACTTTCGATTCGAAGGACCTGTCGGACTCCTAGGCCAGGTAACGCCGCTTCAGGCGATCCACAAAAAACGTCTCGTTCAGATCTTCACCCGTAGCCGATATCAGCAGGTCGCTAACCGAGTGGAAACTTCCCTTGCCGTGCACATTCTCTCGCAGCCAAAGCAGTAAATTACTGAAGTCACCCTGTCCTATCTCAGCCATAACACCGGGCATTGCGCGCCTGGCGGCGGCAAAAAGCTGAGCCGCCATCATCGCACCAAGCGTATAAGTCGGGAAATACCCGAACAAACCCGCATTCCAGTGAACATCCTGCAGGCAGCCATCCTTGTAATCACCGCTCGTATCACGTTGCAGGTATTCCATCATCTTACTATTCCAGAGCTCAGGGATGTCCGCGACCTGCACATCACCTTCGATCAACTTCTTTTCAATTTCATAGCGAAGAATCACATGCAGCGGATAGGTCGCTTCATCCGCATCGACCCGAATAAGACCGCGCTCAACACGGGTGTATAGACGGTGCAGATTGTCATCTGACCAACCGGCCTCATCATCGCTGACGTCAAAGTTTGCACGAATGACCGGCGCTAAAAACTTCAGAAACTCCTTTGATCGCCCCGCCTGCATCTCCATCAACAGCGACTGGCTCTCATGAACACCAGAACTACGCGCCACGCCAACGGGCTGACCCTCCCATCCTTTTGGCCTACCCTGCTCGTACATCGCATGGCCGGTTTCATGCACCACCGCCATCAGTGATTCAACAAAATTCTCTGTGGTGTACCGGGTAGTAATACGTACATCCTGTTGTACACCACCACAAAACGGATGGTGGGAAACATCCAGGCGACCATGGTCAAAGTCAAAACCCAGAACCTCCATGACTTTGACGCCAAGGTCTCGTTGCCTATCAATGGAGAAATTATTTCCCATAGGCACAACGGGTGCGCGTGACTGTTTTTCAACAACCTGCTCGACGAAACCAGGCAGAAAATCCTTGAGCC